>NZ_JAVAJK010000028.1:0-80060 GCF_052112325.1 Pseudomonas sp. Yb2C2
TTTTCTCCGCTTTCGACCGAGAAGATCGAATCGTTAATAGCGTCAAACAACATGACTCTATCAACTCCTTCTGGGCTTCGATGAACTGAAGCAATCCGCTGCCTTATTCTGCATAACTCTTTGTTTACCAAGGAGTTTTGCGTTTCGACTGCGCCGGAAGTGGGGCGAATTATAGACGCCTACAATCTGCGGTCAAGCGTTAATTACGCTTTTGTTGCAGTGGGTGCTTTTTTAGTAATAAGTCGGGGGATTCGGCGCGCCACTGGCGGTACACGCAGTACCAGAAGCAACGCACCTATAGAAGCATAGATAGCCCATTCCTTCAGATCAGCTCGCACGATCCACAGCATGTGCAACAGACCAAGCCCAAGAATCACATACACCAGCCGATGCAGCTTCTTCCAGCGACTACCCAGTCGGCGTTGGCTATAGCGATTAGAAGTCACCGCCAACACAAACAAAGACAAGAACCCCAGCGCCCCCACAATAATGTAGGGCCGCTTACGCAGCTCCACACCCAATTGCGACCAATCCAGCCCCAGGACAAACACACAGTAAGCCGCTAAATGCGCCACTACATAAGCAAAGCACCACAATCCAAGCTGCCGGCGCACCGCGATCCACCCCGCCCAACCGCTCAGTTTCTGCAGCGGCGTCATTCCAAGGGTAATCAGCAAGAGGATCAGGGTACCCAGGCCAAGCCGATCAACCAGCACCTTGCCCGGATCCGGCCCCAAGGCAAAACTCCATGCCTCATACAGCCATAATAACGGCCACACTGCCGCAGCTATAAAAACGCCAATGCGCCAGATGGGGTAACGCATCAGTAGTTCTTCCGCAGATCGAGGCCTGTATATAAAGAGGCGACCTCATCCGAGTAGCCATTGAACATCTGCGTCTCACGCACATTGGGACTGAACAGCCCACTTGGCAGACGACGCTCCCGCGCCTGGGTCCAGCGGGGATGATCCACCGTAGGGTTCACATTCGCATAGAAGCCATATTCATCCGCAGCGATACTCTGCCAAGTGGTTTTGGGCTGCTCGCTTACAAGACTGATACGCACGATGGATTTCACGCTCTTGAAACCGTACTTCCAAGGTACGACCAGACGTAACGGTGCACCGTTCTGATTGGGCAACTCGCGCCCATACATGCCAACGGCCAGAATCGCCAAAGGGTTCATCGCTTCATCCAGACGCAGCCCTTCTACATAAGGCCAGTCGATCAAGCCAAAACTCGAACGCTGCCCAGGCATGCTCTTGGCATCCTGGAGGGTTTCAAAGCGGATGTATTTGGCCTTGGAGGTCGGCTCAACCTGCTTGAGTAAGGCAGAGATCGGAAAACCCATCCACGGGATGACCATCGACCACGCCTCGACACAGCGTAAACGGTAGATCCGCTCTTCTAATTGATAGGGCTTCATGAAGTCTTCAAGGGCGTAACGCCCCGGCTTTGCGACCTCACCATCGATCACCACACTCCAGGGCTCGGTCTTGAGCGAGCCCGCATTTTTCGCAGGATCGCCCTTGTCTGTACCGAACTCGTAGAAGTTGTTGTAGTGGGTTGCGTCCTTGAACGGGGTGATGGGCTCATCCTTGACCGTCACCGCCTGCCATTTCGTTGCCGGCAATTTTTCGGCAAACCAATTGGGCGCCTTGCCAGGCTCAACATCGGGATAACGCGCGGCCTCGTCAGCACTGGCCCAACGCGGCAGGCTGCTGGCAGCAATGCTGGCAAGCGCACCACCGAGCAAGCTACGGCGAGAAAGGTAGAAGGATTCAGGCGTGACATCCGATTCTTGGCAATCGGACGCTTTGGGCAATTTGATTAACATGGCAACTCCGCAGCATTGGAGAACTGATGCACCAATAGACTGCGGAGTATGGGGGAAATTACATTAAGGCAACGTTTTGTCCCGACGCATATGCAGCAAGTACTGAATCGGCCCCGAAGCGGCGTAGACCAGGAAGGCCAATAGCAGGATCCGAGGAGGATCACTGAAGACCACCGCGAACACCAATACCACTGCCAGGATCGCCACGAAAGGCACACGCCCTTTGAGATCAAGCTCCTTGAAGCTGTTGTACTTGATGTTGCTGACCATCAGCATACCGGCCGCAGCAACCATCAACGCCACCAGGAACGACATTTTTGAACCCTGGATGCCGTAGTCACTGAACGCCCAGACGATACCCGCGACCACGCCCGCTGCCGCCGGACTGGCCAGACCAATGAAGTAACGCTTGTCAGCAGTACCCACCTGGGTATTGAAGCGCGCCAGACGCAACGCCGCACCCGCGACATAGATGAAGGCGACCATCCAACCAACCTTGCCCATGTCCCCCAGCGCCCAGGCGAAGGCCAGCAGTGCAGGCGCAACACCAAAGGCAACCATGTCCGATAGCGAGTCATACTCGGCACCGAAGGCGCTTTGGGTGTTGGTCATGCGCGCCACGCGACCATCAAGGCCGTCCAGCACCATGGCCACAAAGATTGCGATGGCAGCAAAGCCGAAATACTTGCTGGCGCTCGCCGCATCACCCGCCGCCAGGGCACTTTGGGCACTCATTGAGTTGATGATGGAATAGAACCCGGCAAACAGGTTTGCCGTAGTGAACAGATTGGGCAGCAAATAGATGCCACGATGCCGGACCTTACGGCCTTCAGCGTCATGCCCTTCTTCGACATGTTCATCGATCGGTAGCAGGCTTTCGGCGTCAGGAGCCTGGCTTGGCTCTTCGGGACGTTCGCTCATGGACTTTACCTTGCAACGGTGTGAAAAAAATTCGACCAATACTTGCGGCGAGTGTTCGCCCGCAAACGATGCAGCTTTATACCAGAACCCGCCCCTCAAACGAAAAAACGCGGCCTAAGCCGCGTTTTCTGTTGATACGTACGACTTAGTTTTTGGCTTTGTCGACGATCTTGTTGGCACCGATCCACGGCATCATGGAGCGCAGTTGCTCGCCGATGACTTCGATACCGTGAGCAGCGTTGTTACGACGCTTGGCGGTCATCGAAGGGTAGCCGGTAGCACCTTCGCTGATGAACATTTTGGCGTACTCGCCGTCCTGAATACGTTTCAGGGCGTTGCGCATAGCTTGGCGGGACTCGGCGTTGATCACTTCCGGGCCAGTCACGTACTCGCCGTATTCGGCGTTGTTGGAGATCGAGTAGTTCATGTTGGCGATACCGCCTTCGTACATGAGGTCAACGATCAGCTTCAGTTCGTGCAGGCATTCGAAGTAGGCCATTTCCGGCGCGTAGCCAGCTTCAACCAGGGTTTCGAAACCGGCTTTAACCAGCTCAACGGTACCGCCGCACAGAACGGCCTGCTCGCCGAACAGGTCGGTTTCGGTCTCGTCCTTGAAGGTGGTTTCGATGATGCCGGTACGACCGCCACCTACGCCGGCAGCGTAAGACAGCGCAACGTTCTTGGCATTGCCCGAAGCATCCTGGTAGATCGCGATCAGGTCAGGGATACCACCGCCTTTGACGAACTCGGAGCGTACGGTGTGGCCCGGTGCTTTCGGCGCAATCATGATCACGTCGAGGTCAGCGCGCGGTACAACCTGGTTGTAGTGGATCGCGAAGCCGTGGGAGAAGGCCAGGGTGGCGCCCTTTTTGATGTTCGGCTCGATTTCGTTCTTGTACAGCGCGGACTGGAACTCGTCCGGGGTCAGGATCATGACCAGGTCGGCTGCAGCAACGGCGGAAGCAACGTCAGTCACTTTCAGGCCGTGAGCTTCGGCTTTGGCAACGGTGGCCGAGCCTTTACGCAGGCCAACAGTCACGTCAACGCCGGAGTCTTTCAGGTTGCAAGCTTGCGCGTGCCCCTGGGAGCCGTAGCCGATGATGGCGACTTTCTTGCCCTGGATGATCGACAGGTCACAATCTTTATCGTAATAAACTTTCATGAGGTTCCTCTATATATCCAGGCCGTAAGGCCATTCGCTAATTTGGGTTAGATGCTGAGTACTTTGTCGCCACGGGCAATCCCGGTGACACCACTGCGTACCGTTTCCAGAATCGAGGCCGTCCCGATCGACTGGATGAAGCTGTCCAGCTTGTCGCTCGTACCGGTCAGTTGAACGGTATAAACACTGGCGCTCACATCGACGATCTGCCCGCGATAAATATCGGTAGTGCGCTTGATCTCGGCACGTTGAGCACCCGTGGCCTTAACCTTAACCAGCATCAGCTCGCGCTCGATGTGGGCGCTTTCCGACAGGTCGACCAGCTTGACCACTTCGATCAGCTTGTTGAGGTTCTTGGTGATCTGCTCGATCACCTCATCATGGCCAACGGTGGTCAACGTCAGGCGCGACAGGGTCGGGTCTTCGGTCGGTGCCACGGTCAGGCTTTCGATGTTGTAGTTGCGTTGCGAAAACAGGCCGACAACACGAGACAGAGCGCCGGGTTCGTTCTCCAGAAGCAGGGAGATAATGTGCCGCATGATTAAGTACGCTCCGTCTTGTTCAGCCACATATCGCGCATGGAGCCGTCTTTGATCTGCATCGGGTAGACGTGCTCGCTGGTATCCACTTGAATATCGAGGAACACCAGGCGGTCCTTCATGGCGAACGCCTCTTCCATCTTCGGCTTCAGATCTTTCAGATCAGTGATGCGAATGCCGACGTGGCCATAGGCTTCAACCAACTTGATGAAATCCGGAAGCGATTCCATGTAGGAATGGGAGTGACGGCTACCGTAGCTCATGTCCTGCCACTGACGAACCATACCCAGCACACCGTTGTTCAAGCACACGATTTTCACCGGAAGACCGTACTGCAGGCACGTCGACAGTTCCTGGATGTTCATCTGAATGCTGCCTTCACCGGTGACGCACGCGACGTCAGAGTCCGGGAAACTCAGTTTCACACCCATAGCTGCTGGGAAACCAAAGCCCATCGTGCCCAGGCCACCGGAGTTGATCCAGCGGTTAGGCTTGTCGAACTTGTAATACTGCGCGGCGAACATCTGGTGCTGGCCCACATCGGAGGTCACAAAGGCGTCGCCCTTGGTCACTTCGCAGAGGGTCTCGATCACGGTTTGTGGCTTGATGATGCTGCCGTCACCCTTGTCGTAAGGAAACAGGCCGCGGTCACCGCGCCATTCGTCGATCTGCTTCCACCAACTGGCAACGGATTCCTTGTTCGGCGTCTCACCGATGTCCTTGAGCGCAGCAACCATTTCGGTCAATACACTTTCAACAGGACCTACGATCGGCACGTCGGCCTTGATGGTCTTGGAGATGGACGCCGGGTCGATGTCGATGTGGATGATCTTGGCATTCGGGCAGAACTTGCTCGCGCCATTGATCACGCGGTCATCGAAACGTGCGCCCACTGCCAGGATCACGTCGGCATGGTGCATGGTCAGGTTGGCGGTGTAGCTGCCGTGCATGCCCAGCATGCCCACGAACTGACGGTCCGTACCCGGGAATGCGCCGAGGCCCATCAGGGTGTTGGTGACCGGCAGGTTGAGCAGCTTGGCCAGTTCGGTCAGCGGTGCAGAACCGCCGCCCAGGATCACGCCACCACCCGAGTACAACACGGGACGCTTGGCCGCCAGGAGCATTTCTGCCGCCTTGCGGATTTGGCCCGAGTGCCCACGAACGGCCGGGCTATAGGAACGCAGCTTGGCTTTCTTCGGGAAAACGTATTCGAATTTTTCAGCCGGGTTGGTCATGTCTTTCGGGATATCGACCACGACAGGACCCGGGCGACCGGACTGCGCGAGGTAGAAGGCCTTTTTCATGACGTCCGGAATTTCCGAGGCATGCTTGATCATGAAGCTGTGTTTCACGATCGGCCGGGAGATACCGATCATGTCGGTTTCCTGGAACGCATCGGTCCCCACCATGGTGCTTGGCACCTGGCCGGAAATGATCACCATCGGGATGGAGTCCATATAAGCAGTCGCGATGCCAGTAATGGCATTGGTTGCGCCTGGACCGGACGTTACCAGTACCACACCGGCTTTACCGGTGGCACGGGCATAACCGTCAGCCATATGGGTCGCGGCCTGTTCGTGACGAACCAGGATGTGGGTAACAGCCGGTTCCTTGAACAGTGCGTCGTAAACATGCAGCAGAGCACCACCTGGGTACCCGTAGATATAGTCGACGCCTTCGTCACGCAAAAAGCGGACGAGCATCTCACCGCCAGATAAAAGCTCCACGTTGTTCACCTCTAAAACGCCAGAATACCGTCCGTTTAAAACCGACGGGTCTTAATAGGTTTACTTCTCAACAGAGCATGAGCGACGGTGGTCGCCGACTACGTCAGCACTGACTGAGCAAGTATTGGGATCGTCCCAAGTGTTGCGGGCTTTTCCCACCCAGCGCGAGGTAACGCGTTGCGGGTGTAACAGGTCGGCGCGGATGTGCGCCTCATGATCTGCTGAGCGGGCCTGCTTCTGGCAGTCCCGATACAGCGGACTTTGGATTCTTCTGTTTCAGGCCTCTCAAGTCAAGCAATAATTGCGCTTTTTTCCAACTAAGCGCATGAGAACGTAGAAGAAAGGGCTTTGAGGAGGGATAAAACTCGCCTGAATGTCGTCAAGCGGTAGAAATGTGCGCAAGACTGCCGGAAAAACCGGCAGCCAGGCAATTAACGAGCGTCGACGATCAGTTGATCGAACTTTTTCAGCGCGTTACGTAAACCAAGACTCTCCTGAGGCCGATCGGCATAGACCATCTCGGCCATTTCGAGAATGCCTGACGCATTGGGCAACGGCAGGTCCTGTTCGAGGATCTGTTTCATGCGCACCAGGAAGATCCATTGCAACCACTGGTGGAAGTCCAGTGTGTCGACCGCAAACGGCTCGACGCTGCTGAGCGCCTCGGTGCTGGGGGACACTTCGTCCCACCAGCCCCGCACGCGCAATTCGCGCTCGATCAGCAATAACTGTTCGGCAATCGCTGGAAACCGAGCATCCATCAGAGGCTGACCTTGGCTTTTTGCCGAGCCTGGGCAGCGCCGGCGGCGTCACCTTGTGCGGCACGCGCATCGCCGATCAACGCCCACAGGCTGGCTTGCAGATCAGGACGACCGTTGGCCAGGGTCAGGCCACGACGGGCAAATTGCTCAGCCTGCGGCGCATCGCCCTGGGCCATGCGTACCTGGGCAAGGCGATACAACACTTGCGGTTCACGGGGCGCAACACGCTGGGCCCGCTCAAGGCTCGACGATGCACCATTCAAATCCCCCCCCGCCTGCTGTTGCTGGGCAGTGGTCAGCAACGCCAGCACCGGGCCATCCAATTGCTCGTCGGCTGACAAACCGCCAGCGCTGGAGGACGATGGAATGCCGCTCGGCGTCGACGGCATGGTGTAGGTACCCTGGTTGATCGGCGCGGTCTGCATCGGCGCGGAATCGATCGGCCCGGAGGTGCTTGGCCCAGGCGTCCAAGGCTCGGCACTGATTGGCGCCGAGGTAGCTGCACCGCCGCCCGGCACCATCACGACCACACCCGAATCCTGCGGCACGGCCTGAGGCCTGGCCTGGGCCGGACGGTTGGTCACGGTTTGGCGGAAACCGCCATTGGCCGATATCCGGTCATTATTGGAGACAGCTGTACTCGAATCCACCACAGGAATAGAGCCGCGCTGCACGCTGGAGCAACCGCCGAGCAAAGCCAGAGCTGTAATAGCTGGAATCCACCACTTGTTCACTTGAAACCCTCTTTGCTTAATTCATCCAGCCCTTGACCCAATCCATCACCGATTCCGCATCTGCAGGGGCTCCGCCACCGCACGCAGCACCGGCTGGTGGTTCGCTGCCGCGAATATACGGCATCTGCACCGCGCCCGGACAGTTGGCATCGGAGCCCTGGCCGGTATGCGGATCAATCCAGGCCTGCACGATGTTATCCGGCTGCGGCATGTTCAGCGGCAGCGGGTCGGCCTTGCGCATGAAACTGGTCCAGACCTGCAATGCGCCAGTGGCGCCGGTGAATGGTGTCTTGCCATTGTCGTCACGGCCCAGCCACACCACGGCGAGCACATCCTGGCCGAAACCGGCGAACCA
The DNA here is from genome assembly GCF_052112325.1 of Pseudomonas sp. Yb2C2. NCBI lineage: Bacteria > Pseudomonadati > Pseudomonadota > Gammaproteobacteria > Pseudomonadales > Pseudomonadaceae > Pseudomonas > Pseudomonas sp. Yb2C2. Next base: position 8,037 of record NZ_JAVAJK010000028.1, read on the forward strand.
GCTGTCACGGGAGTCGTTACTGGTACCGGTCTTGCCCGCCAGTGTCAGGTTGGAAGGCAAGACTTTATAGACCGAGCTGCCGGTACCTTCACGCATCACACGCTGCATGGCGTTCTGGATCAGATAGATGGAGCCCGCATCGAAACGCTGCTGAATCTGGAAAGGATAGCGCTTGAGCGGCTCCCCCTCCGCCGTCAGTACACTGCGGATCCCGCGCATCGGGGTGTTGAAGCCACCGTTGGCGAGGGTCTGGTACATGGTCGCCACTTCAATCGGCGTCATGGCACCGGCACCCAACAGAATCGACGGGAAAGCCGGGAATTCGCGGGTGATGCCCAGGCGCGCGAGTGTCTTGAGGACATTCGGCACGCCAACCTCCAAGCCGAGCCGGGACGTGGAAATGTTGTAGGAATGGGCCAAGCCCTGGTACAGGAACACCGTGCCGTGGGAGCGGCGATCAAAGTTCTGCGGCGTCCAGACCTGGCCGTCCCCTCCTTTGACCGACAGTGGATCATCCGACAGCCAGCTGGTGAGGGTGTATTTGCTCGGCTTTTCCAGCGCCGTCAGGTAGACCGCCGGCTTGACCAGCGAGCCGATCGGCCGCACGGCATCCAGTGCGCGGTTGAAACCGGCAAAGCTGGCCTGGCGGCTGCCGATCATGGCCTGGACTTCACCGGTTTCCGGGTTGGTCACCACCATGGCGGCTTCTACTTCGTCGGCGCCCTTACGGCCCGTCAGGCGCTTGAAGGTGTCGTTGACCGACGCTTCTGCCTTCATCTGCAGGATCGGGTCGAAACTGGTGAAGATCCGCAGGCCTTCTTCGGTCAAGTCTTCGTCGCGGTAGTCTTCACGCAACTGGCGCTTTACCAGATCGATAAAGCCTGGGAATGAACTGTCCGCCAACTTCCCGCGGGTTGTCACACCCAGTGGCATTTTCTTCGCCGCGGCCACTTGTTCCGCCGTGGCAACGCCTTGCTGTTCAAGCACATCGAGCACCAGGTTACGGCGCTCAAGCGCACGCTCCGGATTGCGACGCGGGTTGTAGTAGGAAGGCCCCTTGACCATGCCCACCAACAAGGCCACTTGATGCAGCTTCAACTCCGACAGCGGCTGACCGAAAAAGAACTGGCTGGCCAAACCGAAGCCGTGCACCGCGCGCTGACCATCCTGGCCGACGAATACCTCGTTGAGGTACGCCTCAAGGATCTCCTGCTTGCTGTAGTGCAGCTCGAGCAGCATCGCCATCATGGCTTCGGTGAGCTTACGGGTCAGGCTGCGCTCGTTGGTCAGGTAGAAGTTCTTCACCAACTGCTGGGTCAGCGTACTGCCGCCCTGGGTCATCCTGCCTCCGGATGTATTCACCCAGACAGCACGGGCAATCGACTTCGGCGAAACGCCCCAGTGGCTATAAAAGTCGCGGTCCTCTACAGCCACCAACGTTTCCAGTAGATACGGCGGCACCTGATCAAGCTTGATCAGGATGCGATCTTCAAGGTTCTTCGGGTAAATCCCGCCGATCATCAGCGGTTCCAGGCGTACCACCGGCAACTTCGAACCGTTAAGGGAGGACAGTTCGGCCACGTAGTCGCCGGAGAAGCGCACGCGCACAGGCTGGGCTTTCTCCAGGCCTTCATAGAACTGAAAGCCGCGGGTATTGAGGTCGACGGTGTTGCCGCTGACCGCAGCCGCCCCCGGACCATTGCTCACGGGTTCGCGTCGATAGCCCAGGGCGTCGAGTTCGGTGAGAAAGTCATCCTTGCTCAGCTTCTGGCCGGTGAACAGTTCCAGCGGGCGTGCGTACACCTTGGCCGGGATAGTCCAGCGCTTGCCGGAGAACTTCTCCTGGACCACAGCGTCGAGGTAGACCGCAAAGCCAGCGAGCACCACAAGGCCTACCAGGCCGAGCTTGAGCGCCCAGCCAAGCCACGGGCGCAGGCCGCGGGAAGGAGGTTTTTTACGGGAACGGGGAGATCGGGTTCGAGTCATGGCGGCGGATTATACGCACTTTATTGATGATCAACATGAGCCGGACAGCGGTTTGCACGACCGCCCGTAGCAGCCATAATGCGCGCCATGATTTCCCCCCGACTCTGAAGGATCGCCCGTGAGCCAGTCACTGATCGCAGCCCTGCAAAACCCGGCTTTGTACCCTCATCCGGTTGAAGCGTTCCAAGTCATCGAAACGCATATTTCATGGGTCATCTTGACCGGCCCCTACGCTTATAAATTGAAAAAACCGATGAACTTCGGGTTCCTGGACTTCACCGACCTGGAGAAACGCGGGCACTTCTGCAACGAAGAGCTGCGCCTCAACCAACGCCTGACAACGGATCTGTATCTGGAAGTGTTGCCGATTACCGGCACTGCCGAAGCCCCACAATTGGGTGGCGACGGCCCGGTGATCGAATATGCCCTGAAGATGCGTCAGTTCCCGCAAAGCCAACTGCTCAGCACCCTGCAAGCCAATGGCGAATTGACCGCCACGCACATCGATGAAATGGCCAGGCAGATCGCACGCTTTCACCTCGCCGCACCAAAAGTGCCGCAGGACCACGCGGCCGGCACCCCCGATGAAGTGATGGCGCCGGTACGGCAGAACTTCGACCAGATCCGCCCATTCCTCAGCGACAAGGCCGACCTGATTCAACTGGAAGCCCTGCAAGCCTGGGCCGAAAGCAGCTTCGAGCGCCTGAAACCGCTGCTGGCACAGCGCAAGCTCGACGGTTTCACCCGCGAGTGCCACGGTGACATCCACCTCGGCAACGCCACCTTGATTGACGGCAACGTGGTGATCTTCGACTGCATCGAGTTCAACGAGCCGTTTCGCTTCACCGATGTGTACGCCGACACCGCTTTCCTGGCCATGGACCTGGAAGACCGCGGCCTCAAGTCCCTGGCGCGGCGCTTTATCAGCCAGTACCTGGAACTGACCGGTGACTATCAGGGCCTTGAAGTGCTGAACTTCTACAAAGCCTACCGCGCCCTGGTACGTGCCAAGGTGGCGCTGTTCAGCATGCCGAGCGAGGCAAGCGCGGTGCAGCGCGCCACGACCCTGCGCCAATACCGCAACTACGCCAACCTGGCAGAAAGCTATAGCACCATTCCATCGCGCTTCCTGGCAATTACCCATGGCGTCTCGGCAGTGGGCAAAAGCCACGTGGCCATGCGCCTGGTGGAAGCATTGGGCGCTGTACGCCTGCGCTCGGACGTGGAGCGCAAGCGCATGTTCGGCGAGCAGCAGGTGGAAAACACGCCCCAGGCCGGCATCTATGCATCCGACGCCAGCGCCAGGACCTACGCTCGCTTGAATGACATCGCGGATACCGTGCTGCGCGCCGGCTTCCCGGTAGTAGTGGATGCCACCTTCCTCAAACGCGAACAACGCGACGCCGCAGCCAAGGTGGCCGAAGCCACGGGGGCGCCGTTCCTGATCCTGGACTGCAACGCGCCACAGGCGGTTATCACCAGTTGGTTGGCGCAACGTCAGGCCGACAAAAACGATCCATCCGACGCGACCCTGAGCGTTATCGAAGAACAACAGGCCAACCGTGACCCACTGACCGCCGAAGAACTGTTGCTGAGTAAACGCGTCGAGACCAACCAAAGTGGAACCCTCGATGCGTTGGTCGCACAAATTCGCCAGCGCCTGCCAGGCTTGTAAGAAAAATTTCTTGGGCGTGTCGTCTACTTGGACGCACGCCCAAGAAATAGTGGCACTATAATGGCGTCATAAATCCAACAGGAGTCGTTTTCATGAGTCAGCCCAAGCTTCTAGATACACCGCTCTACGCACTCCTGCATAAAGACGATATTCGTGGCTTCAATCAGGCACGCCCGGCAGGCGGCATTATCGACATGCGCGGCGGCGACTTCCGTGGGCTGGACTTGCGCGACCTGAACGCCACCGGCGTGGACTTCACCGACGCGTATTTCCGCTCCGCCGACTTGCGCGGCCTGGATTTGCGCGACTGCTCAATGGAAGGCGCCAGCCTGGCCCATGCGCAGATTTCGGGCACCTACTTCCCGCCTGAATTGACTGCCGATGAGATCCTCATGTCGGTCAATTTCGGCACTCGCCTGCGCTACCGCACCAAGTAACATTCGATCCAAGCCCGACTACGCGCAACGCGTAGCGGGTGCTTCACGCCTGCCCAGCGTCAAAATCCCCGCGCCATTCTTATAAGCTTTTTGGCCGTTTCGGACCAAAGAACTACGCTTTTCCTACTGAGCGCTACACTGCTGTTCAGGCCTGCCTGGTCACGATACCCACCGCACCATTCGGCCGTCGCAAGGAGGCTTGATGAACGATGAGCTGCAACACCTGAAAAACCTTGGCAAGACGTCAGCGCAGTGGCTGCATGCGGTGGGCATCCACAGTGCATCCGACTTGCGTCGCCTGGGAGCGGTCGATGCGTATCGAGCCGTCAGGACTCGCGGGTTTCGCGCATCAAAAGTGTTGCTCTATGCGATCGAAGGGGCCCTGATGGACGTGCACTGGAATGATATTCCGGTCGAGCGTAAGGAGGCGTTGAACCGCCAGCTGGATGCCATTTCAGCGCGTCAGAAGAGCTAGGTCGTCGGCAAGGCCCAATGTTTACGCGCACTTCGAACGGACGTTTGAGGAAAACCGCAGATCCTTCAAAAACAACTGTTGACTCTCAAATGAGAATCGTTATGATTATCACAACTGGTCGCGAGATCAGCCGATAACTGAAAGACCATTGGTTCGGACTCTCAGATTATCTCCTCATCAGGCTAATCACGGTTATTTGACCCGGCTTTTGCCGGGTCTTTTTTTGCCTGTGAAAAAGCACGCCTCAGCGAGCAATGATTAACGGATGCCCACGCTCCGGGTGCGGCTGAACCAATACTTCCAAACCAAACACGGCCTTAAGCGGCTCGGGCCGCAGCACCTGCGCCGGTGTATCCAAGGCGTGGGGACGGCCCTGCTCCAGCAGCAAAATGCGATCACAGTAGCGCGCAGCCAGGTTCAGGTCATGGAGGATCACCAGCACCGCTGCACCACGATCGGCAAAGCGGCGGATCGCTTGCAGGGTCGTGTGCTGATGCAGGGGGTCCAGCATCGATGTCGGCTCATCCAGCAGCAATGTCTGCCCCGACTCACCTGGCCATAGTTGCGCCAGCACCCGCGCGAAGTGCACACGTTGACGCTCGCCGCCAGACAGCGCCAAGTAACTGCGACCTTTCAAGTGTGCGACGTCTGCCGCCAGCAAGGCTGCGTGGATAATTTCATCATCGCGCGCACGCCCCGCCTGGTGGGGCAAACGGCCCATGCCGACCACCTCTTCGACACGGAACGCGAAGTCCAGGGTCGAGGTTTGTGGCAACACCGCCAGCCGCTGCGCGCGCTGCGGTCCGCTCCAGTCTTTCAACGCCTGCTGCCCCAACCACACCTCGCCCTGATCCGGATGCAACTCGCCACACAACGCCCCCAGCAACGTACTCTTACCCGCACCGTTGGGACCCAGCACACCGATCACTTCACCCGGCAGCAACTCCAGAGTGACGTCCGCCAGCACGACCTTGTGGCCACGCCGGATCTGCAGGTCTTCAACACGCAGCATCAGGCACGCCCCCGTAACAACAGGTAAAGAAAAAACGGCGCGCCAATAAACGCAGTCACGATACCAATCGGCAATTCAGCCGGTGCCAAGGCCAGTCGCGCAACCAAGTCGGCAAACAGCAACAAACTCGCGCCCGCCAATATCGACGCCGGCAGCAGCACGCGGTGATCAGGCCCGGCCAGCAACCTGACCAGATGCGGCACCACCAGCCCGACAAAACCAATCATGCCCGCCGCAGCCACCGCAGCACCTACACCTAATGCGGTACAGAACACCAACTCGCGCTTGAGCCCTTCAACATCAATTCCCAGGTGATTGGCTTCGGATTCACCGAGCAACAGCGCATTCAATGCCTTGGCCCGGCGCGGCAACCAGAGCGCCACACCGGCACTGACCAGCAATAAGGGCCATAACCGCGAATAGCTCGCGCCGTTGAGGCTGCCAAGGTTCCAGAACGTCAGGGTACGCAGGGTGGCGTCGTCCGCCAGGTAGGTGAACAGGCCCACCGCCGAGCTTGCCAGTGCAGTGAGGGCAATGCCGGCAAGCAGCATCGTCGCCACATTGGTCTGACCGTTACGACGCCCCAGTCGATAAACCAGCGCGGTCACGCCCAGCCCGCCTAGAAACGCGCACAGCGACAGCACATAAGGCCCGAATGCCTCCGATAACCCACCAAAAAATGCACCGCCGACAATGGCGATTGCCGCCCCCAGTGCCGCCCCGCTGGAAACCCCGACCAACCCCGGATCGGCCAACGGGTTACGAAACAACCCTTGCATGGCCACGCCCGACAACGCCAATACGCCGCCAACCGCCAAACCGAGCAACGTACGCGGCAAACGAATCTGCCCCAGGATCAACTCAGCCTGTTCCAGGCCTTGCGCCTCTATCGGCACGCCCATCAAGCGCAATGCCGCCTTGAGCGTATCCAGCAGCGGCAAGCTCACCGGCCCCAACGCCAACGAAAGCCAGGTCGCCAACAGGCATAACAGCGCCAGCCCGATGAACAGCGTTTTCGGTTTAACCAGAATGGTCATGGGGCGGGTTTAGCCTGTGACGGATAAAAGCCAGCCGAGAGCTTCACAAGACTTTGCGGCAGGCGCGGTCCAAGCCCACCCACCAGCAAGGTCGGGTCCAGCTCGAATACGCGGCCACGCTTGGCCGCCGGCGTCGAAGCCAGGATCGGATTCTCCTTGAACAACGCCGCGCGCGCCGCGTCCCCCGTGAGGGCGCGGTCGGCAAATACCAGCATATCCGGGCTCAACCCCGCCAACGACTCCACCGAAAACGGCTTGTAACCGCTGTGCGTGGCCAGGTTACGCCCGCCGGCCTGCTGCAACACCCAATCGCCCGCCGTGTCCCTACCGGCAATCAGCGGCTTGCCGCCAGCATGACCGATCAGCAGCAACACGCCAGGTGCCTTCTGCGAGGCCCGTGCCTTGGCGACCCAGCTTTTCTGCTGATCAAGGGCCCGTTCATATCCGGTAAACAATGCACTGGCCTTAGCCTCATCTCCCAGCAACTTACCCAAGTGCTGAAGATTACCCTTCAAAGTCGGCAAATCCGGCTGCGCCGAGAACATTTCCACTTGGACGCCCGCACTGCGAATCTGCGCCAGCACCGCCGGCGGCCCCATCTCTTCAGTCCCCACCAGCACCTGTGGGCGCAGGCTGAGAATGCCTTCGGCCGACAATTGCCGCTGATAGCCGATACTTGGCAACGCCTTGAGCGATTCAGGATGCTGGCTGGTGGTGTCCACGCCAACCAACTTCGGCTCACCGCCCAACGCCGTGACCCATTCCGACAGCGCCCCACCGGCACTCACCCAGCGTTGTGGCAGTTCAGAGGCTTGCGCCCCATGGTTGACCAGCAGTCCGACAACAAGCGCAATAGCGCTGGCACTCAGGCGCATAACAGGGTTTCCTTCCAAGGGCAGGGCCTTTCGAGCACCCATCGATGTGACAGATAACCCCTGCCGGGCATCGAACTGAGCACCCAGTCAGCTAACGGGCGAAGCCGGCATTTGATAATTGTTTGCATTTGAACGTCAAGGCACTTAAGGATTGAAATGAAGTTTCTCTGCCCCTCGGACACGCTCGCGCCCAACAGCAGCCTCGGATTTACGATGGATGGCACGCCGCTGCTGGCGGTACGTCGGGACGGCATCGCCTACTTCTATATCAACCGCTGCCCACATCGCGGCATCCCACTGGAATGGCAACCCGACCGGTTCCTTGACGACAGCGCCAGCCTGATCCAATGCGCCACCCACGGCGCGCTGTTCCTGATCGAAAGCGGCGAGTGCATTGCTGGCCCATGCGCAGGTAAAAGCCTCAAGGCCCTGCAAGGTCGCGAAGACGAGCAGGGCCTGTGGGTGGACCTCTAGTCGAGCAGCACGTCTAACCGACGATCCACGCAAATCTCCTCGGACGTCACGCGCACCCCATACGCCAATACTTCCACCCCGGCGGCTTTAGCCTCTCGCAAGGCCGCACCATAGGCGGCATCGATTTCCAGCGCTGGGCGCACAGCGTCAATCCCCGAGAGGTTGACGCAATACAACTGCACCGCCCGTACCCCTTCACGCGCCAGATGCGCCAGTTCCCGCAGGTGCTTGGCGCCACGCTGGGTCACCGCATCGGGGAAAGCGGCAACCCGGGTGCCATCAAACCCCAGCGTGACACTTTTGACTTCCACATACGCCGCGCCGTCGGGATATTCGAGACGAAAGTCGATGCGGCTTTTCTCCTGGCCGTAAGGCACTTCCCGCTTCAACGCGGTGAAACCGTTGAGTTCAGTGATCACGCCAGCGCGCAACGCCTCCTCGACCAACGGATTGGCGCGTGCCGTGTTAACGCACGCCAAGCGGCCCTGGGGCGTTTCGGCAATTTCCCAGGTGCCGGGCAACTTGCGCTTGGGGTCATTGGAGCGACTGAACCAGACCTGCCCGCCTTCCACCATGCAATTGAGCATCGAACCGGTATTTGGACAGTGAATAGTCAACAACTCGCCGGTAACGGTTTCGATATCGGTGAGAAAGCGCTTATAGCGGCGAATCAGCCGGCCTTCTTCGAGGGGAGGATAAAAACGCATCAGCCTTGCCAGCTCCGCAGGCCACGCTGGATTCGTTCCACCGCCTCCTGTAGTCGATCAAGGTTTTGCGTGTAGGCAAAGCGCACATGATGGCCCGCTTGATAGCGGCCAAAATCCAGACCGGGGGTAAAGGCGACATGCTCGGTTTCTAGGAAATGACGACAAAATGCGAAGGCATCTGTGCCGAACGCACTGATATCGGCATACAAATAGAACGCACCTTCCGGCTCTACGGCAATCCCGAAGCCCAACTCGCGCAAGGCGGGCAGCAGGAAATCGCGACGCCGGCCAAATTCGGCACGGCGCTCCTCCAGAATGCTCAGGGTCTGCGGGGTAAAGCAGGCGAGCGCGGCATACTGAGCCATGCTGGGCGCGCTGATATACAGATTTTGCGCCAGTTTTTCCAGGTCGCCGACCGCAGCTGGCGGCGCCACCAGCCAGCCCAGGCGCCAACCGGTCATGCCGAAATACTTCGAAAAACTATTCAGGACGAAGGCCTCATCGTCGACCTCCAGCACACTGGCGGCGTCAGTGCCGTAGGTCAGGCCGTGATAGATCTCATCCACCACCAGATGGCCGTTACGCGCCCTGATTGCGTCGGAAAGCCCGGCTAATTCATCACGCGTGAGGATCGTGCCGGTGGGATTCGCCGGGGAGGCAACCAACGCGCCCACGCTGTCCTGATCCCAGTGTTTGGCCACCAGGTCAGCGGTCAGTTGATAACGCACGTCAGGGCCTACCGGCACCAGTTGCGCGGCACCTTCCACCAGGCGCAGGAAGTGCCGGTTACACGGGTAACCCGGGTCTGCCAGCAGCCAATGCTTGCCGGGGTCCACCAACAGACTGCTGGCCAGCAACAGTGCGCCGGAGCCCCCGGGAGTGATCAGGATACGCTCGGGATCGACGTTCAATCCGTAGCGCTGCTGGTAGAAACCGCTGATGGCTTCACGCAATTCCGGCAGGCCACGGGCCGCGGTATAGCGGGTCTTGCCATTGGCCAACGCCGCCTGGCCGGCCTGGATGATCGGCTCGGCCGTGGTGAAATCCGGCTCGCCGATCTCCAAGTGGATCACATCATGGCCTGCCGCTTGCAGCTCATTGGCTCGCGCCAGCAACGCCATGACATGAAAAGGTTCGATGGCGCGACTGCGCGCACTGTAGGGCTGAGCCATTAGCCTTCCTTAACGGTGAGGACAAAATCAGGATTCTACCGAACCCTCGCGGTAAAACATGCTCTATTGCCTGCCTGGCCGTCCAAGATGAACCCGGCAAGCGCTTGCAAAACGACTAAAATCAACATTCGAGACGATGCATACCCAGCCACAGCGGGCTGCTGCAGTTGGCAACCCCTGCGTGACGGGCGTCGACAACCGGGAGTGGCGCACCCTGAATCTATCTGGTAAGTTCGCCCGCTTGCAGCCGCAGGGCCGGCAGGTGTCGGTGACGTTGCAATCCTGCGCAATGGATTAGAAGAGTGAGAGGCGGTCTATTCATGTCCACCCAAGCAAAGCAACAGAGCATCAGCGGCTTCCAACCCTACGTTGAATCGAAGGGTGAGGAATACATGGGCAAGCCCATGCGCGAGCACTTCTCCAAAATCCTGAAGCAGTGGAAGCAGGACTTGATGCAGGAAGTCGACCGCACGGTTGACCATATGAAGGATGAAGCGGCCAACTTCCCGGACCCGGCAGACCGTGCCAGCCAGGAAGAAGAGTTCGCCCTAGAACTGCGCGCCCGTGATCGCGAGCGCAAGCTGATCAAGAAAATCGACAAGACGTTGCAACTGATCGAAGACGAAGAATACGGCTGGTGCGAATCCTGCGGTGTCGAGATCGGTATCCGTCGCCTGGAAGCCCGTCCTACTGCGGACCTCTGCGTAGATTGCAAGACCTTGGCTGAAATCAAGGAAAAACAGGTCGGCAAGTGATCCAGCCGAGCTGAACGAATGGGGCGTGCGAACGCCCCATTTTTGTTTCTGGGATTTACCGATTTTCCAGTAGTATCCGACCCATGACTGCCTCTACCTATATCGGGCGTTTCGCCCCCACGCCCAGCGGCCATTTGCACTTCGGTTCCCTGGTCGCCGCCCTCGCCTCCTACCTCGATGCCCGCGCCAATCACGGCCGCTGGCTGATGCGCATGGAAGACCTCGACCCTCCCCGCGAAGAGCCCGGCGCCCAGGCGGCAATCCTGCATGCCCTGGAGAGCTACGGTTTTGAGTGGGATGGCGAACTGGTCCGACAAAGCGAGCGGCATGACGCCTACGCCAAGGTACTGAACGATATGTTCAACCACGGCCTGGCCTACGCCTGTACCTGTTCACGTAAACAATTGGAGCCCTACGACGGGATTTACCCAGGCCTGTGCCGAAATGCCGGTCACGACCAGCAGGACGCCGCCATCCGCCTGCGTGTTCCCGAGCTGGAGTACCACTTTACTGACCGCGCACAAGGAGAATTCCGACAACACCTGGGCCGTGACGTCGGCGACTTCGTCATCCGTCGCCGCGATGGCCTCTACGCCTATCAACTGGCCGTGGTGCTCGACGATGCCTGGCAAGGGGTTACCGATATCGTGCGCGGCGCCGATCTGCTCGACTCCACGCCACGCCAACTGTACCTGCAGGAGTTGCTGGGCCTGCGCCAGCCGCGCTATCTGCACGTACCGTTGATCGTCCAGCCGGACGGTAACAAGCTGGGCAAATCCTATCGTTCCCCGCCGCTGAATCCCGACCAGGCCACGCCGCTGCTATTGAGAGCCCTGCGCGCCCTTGGCCAGCAGCCTGGCGACGAACTGCTTCATGCCAGCCCACGGGAGTTGCTGGATTGGGGCATTGTGCACTGGGATGCCAGCAGGATCCCACGCACACTGACCCTGGCCGAAGCGCAATTACGCTGAAGGCGCTTGCAGCCTGCCAGCCATCCGTTACCATCGCGTAGGAGCGAGCTTGCTCGCGAAAAACTCCCAGGCAACACGTTTATCCAGGATGTACGCGTTTAGGTTAGCGCCCTTCGCGAGCAAGCTCGCTCCTACAGAAAACCGTTGCATTACCGCACTCTCAATCAAAGGCCAACATGTACATCTATCGATTGGTCCTGCTGCTGGTCGTCGGGATCTACCTGTTTTCCCCCGCCATCATGGATTGGTGGATCGACGCCACGGGCGCCTGGTATCGCCCCTATCTGCTGTGGCTGATCCTGATCGTCGTGACCTTCATCCTGCAGAGCCAAAAAGATGCCGATGAGCTTTAGCCTCACTCAGATGCTGCTGATCAGCGCCGCCTACCTGGCCGCGTTGTTCGGCGTCGCCTGGATCAGTGAGCGCGGAATGATTCCGCGGGCGATCATTCGCCATCCGTTGACCTACACCTTGTCCCTCGGCGTGTACGCCAGCGCCTGGGCGTTCTATGGCACCGTCGGCCTGGCCTATCAATACGGCTACGGCTTTCTCTCCAGCTACCTGGGGGTGTCAGGTGCATTCCTACTGGCACCGGTGCTGCTGTACCCGATCCTGAAAATTACTCGCACCTATCAGTTGTCGTCACTGGCCGACCTGTTCGCCTTCCGCTTCCGCAGCACATGGGCCGGGGCATTGACCACGGTATTCATGCTGATCGGCGTGCTGCCCCTGCTGGCCCTGCAAATCCAGGCGGTGGCCGACTCCATCAGCATCCTGACCCGCGAGCCGGTGCAACACCGGGTCGCCCTGGCGTTCTGTGCGCTGATCAGCCTGTTTACGATTTTCTTCGGCTCACGCCACATCGCCACCCGCGAGAAGCACGAAGGGCTGGTATTTGCGATTGCGTTCGAATCGGTGATCAAGCTGATCGCCATCGGCGGCGTCGGCCTCTACGCGCTCTATGGCGTGTTCGACGGCCCGCAACAGCTGGAGCTGTGGCTGCTGCAAAACCAGACCGCCCTCGCCGCCCTGCACACGCCGCTGCAGGAAGGCCCATGGCGCACGCTGTTGCTGGTGTTCTTCGCCTCGGCGATCGTAATGCCGCACATGTACCACATGACCTTCACCGAGAACCTCAACCCGCGCTCGCTGGTCAGCGCCAGCTGGGGCTTGCCGCTGTTCCTGCTGTTGATGAGCCTTGCGGTGCCGCTGATCCTCTGGGCCGGCCTGAAACTGGGGGCCACCACCAACCCCGAGTATTTCACCCTGGGTATCGGTATCGCCGCCAATAGCCCGGCGTTGGCGCTGCTGGCGTATGTCGGCGGTTTGTCTGCTGCCAGCGGGCTGATTATCGTCACGACGCTGGCCCTTTCGGGCATGGCCCTCAATCACCTGGTGCTGCCGCTGTACCAGCCGCCCGCCGAAGGCAATATCTACCGCTGGCTGAAATGGACGCGCCGCGCACTCATCGTCGCGATCATCATGGCCGGCTACGGGTTCTACCTGTTGCTCGGCGCCGGGCAAGACCTGGCCAACCTGGGCATTGTCGCGTTTGTCGCCACCTTGCAGTTTCTGCCGGGGGTGCTATCGGTGCTGTACTGGCCGACCGCCAATCGCCGTGGGTTTATCGCCGGGCTGCTGGCCGGGATCCTGGTATGGATCGTCACCATGCTGCTGCCGTTGGTCGGCAACCTGCAGGGTTTCTACATTCCGCTGCTGAACATGATCTACGTGCTGGACGACACCAGCTGGCACATGGCGGCGATTGCCTCGCTGGCCGCCAACGTACTGATGTTCACCCTGATCTCACTGTTCACCAATGCCAGCCCGGAAGAGACCAGCGCCGCCGAGGCGTGCGCGGTGGATAACGTGCGTCGCCCGCAACGCCGCGAACTGCACGCAGCCTCGCCCCAGGAATTCGCCACGCAACTGGCCAAGCCCCTCGGCGCCAAGGCGGCTCAGAAGGAAGTCGAGCAGGCGCTGCGCGATCTGTACCTGCCCTTTGACGAACGCCGCCCGTATGCGCTGCGTCGCCTGCGCGACCGCATCGAAGCCAACCTGTCCGGCCTGATGGGCCCCAGCGTGTCCCAGGACATGGTGGAAACCTTCCTGCCCTACAAGGCCGGCGGCGAAAACTACGTCACCGAAGACATCCATTTCATCGAGAGCCGGCTGGAGGATTACCACTCGCGCCTCACCGGCCTGGCGGCCGAACTCGACGCTTTGCGCCGTTACCATCGCCAGACCCTGCAGGAACTGCCGATGGGCGTGTGTTCCCTAGCCAAGGATCAAGAGATCCTGATGTGGAACAAGGCCATGGAAGAACTCACCGGCATCGCCGCGCAACGGGTGGTGGGCTCGCGCCTGAATACCCTGGGCGATCCGTGGAAAGAACTGCTCCAGGGCTTTATCAACCTGCCCGACGAGCATTTGCACAAACAGCACCTGGCCCTCGACGGCCAGACCCGCTGGCTCAACCTGCACAAAGCCGCGATCGATGAACCGTTGGCCCCCGGTAACAGCGGCCTGGTTCTGCTGGTCGAAGACCTGACTGAAACCCAGATGCTCGAGGACAAGCTGGTGCACTCCGAGCGCCTGGCCAGCATTGGTCGCTTGGCGGCGGGTGTGGCCCACGAAATCGGCAACCCGATCACCGGTATCGCCTGCCTCGCGCAAAACCTGCGGGAAGAGCGTGAAGAAGACGGCGAAATCATCGAAATCAGCGGGCAAATCCTCGAACAGACCAAGCGCGTCTCGCGCATCGTGCAGTCGCTGATGAGCTTTGCCCATGCCGGCGGCCATCAGAATCTGGATGAGGCCGTATGCCTGGCCGAAGTGGCCCAGGATGCCATTGGGCTGCTCGCCTTGAACCGGCGCAATTTCGAAGTACAGTTCTTCAACTTGTGCGACCCCGACCATTGGGTCGACGGCGACTCACAACGCCTGGCCCAAGTGCTGATCAACCTGCTGTCCAACGCCCGTGACGCAACCCCGGCCGGTGGTGCGGTACGCGTCAAGACCGAGGCTTTCGAACATACCGTCGATCTGATCGTCGAAGATGAAGGCAGCGGTATTCCACAGAACATCATGGACCGATTGTTCGAACCCTTCTTCACCACCAAGGACCCGGGTGAAGGTACCGGTCTGGGCCTTGCACTGGTCTATTCCATCGTTGAAGAGCATTATGGACAAATCACCATCGACAGCCCGGCTGACACCGAAAGCCAACGCGGCACCCGTATTCGGGTGACCTTGCCGCGTCATGTCGAAGCGACGTCCGCTGTGAACTGAGACCGTCGAGAGAATTGAATCAATGCCGCACATTTTGATCGTCGAAGACGAAACCATTATCCGCTCTGCCTTGCGTCGCCTGCTTGAACGTAATCAATACCAGGTCAGCGAAGCCGGCTCGGTGCAGGAAGCACAAGAGCGTTTCAGCATCCCCACGTTCGACCTGATTGTCAGTGACCTGCGCCTGCCGGGCGCGCCGGGCACCGAGTTGATCAAGCTTGGCCAGGGCACTCCGGTACTGATCATGACCAGCTACGCCAGCCTGCGCTCGGCGGTTGATTCCATGAAGATGGGCGCGGTGGACTACATCGCCAAGCCGTTTGACCACGATGAAATGCTCCAGGCCGTGGCCCGCATCCTGCGCGACCGCCAGTCAGCCAGCAGCGCGCCTGCCGAACAGCGCCCCGCCGGCAAGGCCACCAACGGCGCCGACAAACCGGGAGTCGACAACAGCAACGGCGAAATCGGCATCATTGGCTCCTGCCCGCCGATGCAGGACCTGTACGGCAAGATCCGTAAGGTCGCGCCCACCGACTCCAATGTATTGATCCAGGGCGAGTCAGGCACCGGTAAAGAACTGGTGGCCCGCGCCCTGCACAACCTGTCCAAACGCGCCAAGGCGCCGATGATTTCGGTGAACTGTGCGGCGATCCCCGAATCCCTGATCGAGTCCGAACTGTTCGGCCACGAGAAAGGCGCGTTTACCGGCGCCAGCGCTGGGCGTGCGGGCCTGGTGGAAGCGGCGGACGGCGGGACGCTGTTCCTTGATGAAATCGGTGAGTTGCCGCTGGAGGCCCAGGCGCGACTGCTGCGTGTGCTGCAGGAAGGTGAGATTCGACGTGTAGGCTCGGTGCAATCGCAGAAGGTTGACGTACGCCTGATCGCGGCCACCCACCGCGACCTCAAGAGCCTGGCCAAGATCGGTCAATTCCGTGAAGACTTGTATTACCGCCTGCACGTGATCGCGCTCAAATTGCCGGCCCTGCGTGAGCGCGGTGCCGACGTGAATGAGATCGCCAACGCATTCCTGCTGCGCCAGAGTGCACGCATCAACCGTACCGACCTGACGTTCGCGCCGGACGCCGAGCAGGCGATTCGGCATTACTCGTGGCCGGGTAACGTGCGGGAACTGGAGAATGCGGTCGAGCGTGCAGTGATCCTGTCGGAAAGCCCGGAAATTTCCGCCGAGCTGCTGGGTATCGATATTGAGCTCAGTGACTTGGAAGATGACGATTTCATTGGCCTGGCCCCGACACAGGGCGGCGCCAGCAATACCAGCCATGAGCCGACGGAAGATTTGTCACTGGAAGACTACTTCCAGCATTTCGTCCTTGAGCATCAGGACCACATGACCGAGACCGAGCTGGCACGCAAGCTGGGCGTGAGCCGCAAGTGCCTGTGGGAACGCCGCCAGCGCCTGGGCATTCCACGGCGCAAGACCGGGGTGGCCAGCGAAAGCTGAGGGTGCGCCTCCACAGGAACACCCTCAGATGTGAAAAAACTGTTACCGCGGATATTTCGCGTAACAAAAGCCGGGGCTTACGGTAACGAAGCCCCGGCTTTTTTTTGCCCCTCAAAAACCAAAAAACACCTCAACCCCCCGGTTTTGCTGGGCGTCGCAAAAGTTGGCACGCACCCTGCTATATGCTTAGTACAAAAACAATAACAAGCTTTGTACAAGACAATAAAAATAAGACGAATCGACTCACGCATAACAAAAACAACACGGCGGAGGCGCAGCTAACTGATTCTTTTGGAGAGGCGTTGCATTTGGGGCTTGCCCCGCAACCAGGCCGAGAACAACAAAAACTGCCCTAAGGCAGAGCCTGAACTGGTTGGATCGTAGATCAGCAACACAGCGACCAAAGCAATCCGTTTGCTCTTGACTCCCGATTGGGAGGGTCATGAAGGTGAAGCTTCATGGCGAGGGCGATCAACAAAAACAAGAAGCCCGAAATCAATAATAAAAATAGAGCACGCAACTACTTCTGGGGGAGCTTCGGCTCCCCTTGTAGTTTCCGGGATTTGACGATTTAAGGCTTATGGCGCAACGCCGAAGCTTGTTCCTACACCATCCCCTGACTAAATGCTAGAATCCCCGCCCATCATGCGGTCATTCTTCGTTATGGCCGAACATTCCTTCAAACAGTGCATCCCATGCTGAAGAAGTTGTTCCAGTCATTCCGTTCTCCCTTGCGTCGTACGCAACACAAACGCAGCACGCCTGAAGTGCTCAACAGCAGCCAGCATTCGTTGCAGCGCGCTCAATTCAGCCGTTATGCGGTGAATATCGTCGAACGGTTGCAGAACGCCGGTTACCAGGCCTACCTGGTGGGCGGTTGCGTACGCGACATGCTGCTCAATATCACGCCTAAGGATTTCGACGTCGCCACCAGTGCCACGCCTGAGCAAGTGCGTGCCGAGTTTCGCAATGCGCGAATCATCGGTCGCCGCTTCAAGCTGGTGCACATCCACTTTGGTCGCGAAATCATCGAGGTCGCGACCTTCCGTGCCGGCCACCCGCAAAACGATGAAGAGGAAGACACCAATCAGTCCTCCCGCAACGAGAGCGGGCGCATCCTGCGCGACAACGTCTATGGCACCCTGGAAGAAGACGCACAGCGCCGCGACTTCACCATCAATGCCCTCTATTACGACCCGGTCAGCGAACGCATCCTCGATTACGCCAATGGCGTACACGACATCCGCAATAACCTGATCCGCCTGATCGGCGACCCGACGCAGCGCTATCAGGAAGACCCGGTGCGCATGCTGCGGGCCGTGCGCTTCGCCGCCAAGCTCAACTTCGGTATCGAGAAACACACCGCCGCACCGATACGCGAGCTGGCACCGATGCTGCGGGAAATCCCGTCCGCGCGTCTGTTCGAAGAAGTGCTCAAGCTGTTCCTCTCCGGCTACGCCGCCGACACCTTCGAAATGCTGGTCGACTTGCAGTTGTTCGACCCACTGTTCCCGGCCAGCGCCGAAGCACTGGAGTACAACCCGACTTATACCCACACGCTGATCAGCGAAGCCTTGATCAATACCGACCTGCGCATCAAGCAGAACAAACCGGTCACGCCGGCGTTCCTGTTTGCCGCCCTGTTGTGGCCGGCCCTGCCCAAGCGCGTACTGCGTCTGCAGGAACGTGGCATGCCGCCGATCCCGGCCATGCAGGAAGCCGCTCACGAGCTGATCGCCGAACAGTGCCAGCGCATTGCTATCCCGAAACGTTTCACGATGCCGATCCGCGAGATCTGGGACATGCAGGAACGCCTGCCCCGCCGCAGCGGCAAGCGTGCCGACCTGCTGCTGGACAACCCGCGCTTCCGTGCCGGCTACGACTTCCTGCTGCTGCGTGAAAGCGCCGGCGAGCAGACCGACGGCCTGGGCGAATGGTGGACCGACTATCAGGATGCCAATGACAGCCAACGCCGCGACATGATTCGCGACCTCGGCAGCAAGGGTGATGGCGAAGGCGCAGGGCCGAAGAAGCGTCGTCGCAGCGGCACCAAGCGCAAACGCAGTGCTGCCGATGCCTCGGGCGCTGCGGGCGAATAAACGTGGAACGCATCTACATCGGCATGGGCAGCAACCTGGCAGCCCCGGACCAGCAATTGCGCAGCGCTATCCAAGCGCTGGCGCAATTGCCAGACACTTGCGTCGCGGGTGTGTCCGCCTTTTACCAAAGTGACTCCCTGCTCCCGGGCCAGCCGCGCTACACCAACGCGGTCGCTGCCCTGGACAGCCGTCTTGCGCCACTTGACCTGCTGGACGCGCTGCAAGCCATCGAAAACGACCACGGCCGCGAGCGCCTGGAGCGTTGGGGCCCTCGCACCCTTGACCTGGACATTCTGCTGTTTGGCGATCGCCTGATCGACGAACCGCGCCTGAAGGTGCCCCACTATCAGATGCACCTGCGTGCATTTGTGTTGTATCCGCTGGCCGAACTGGCACCTGCCGCATTGCAATTGCCGGATGGCAAACGCCTCAGTGCCCTGCTTGACGCCTGCCCGTTTGTCGGCCTGGAACGGCTCCCGGTTGCTGAATCGCGTCAGTAACAGCGGTAACACCGCCATCGTAACAATGCGGTAACACATCCAATTGACTTCCCGTGTCCTCCTCACGACTATAGGCGTCCCGCTGCCGCCAACCCGGCAATGAAGGGCGCAATCCAGGCCTTATAAGCACTGCTCTCAAGACAGTGCGCCTGTATAAACGAAGACTCACGCGCGTTACTCGCTGTTTCCAAGCGCCTGAACGAGGACCCTTTTCATGCCAGACATTACCCTGACCACCTTGCAGAGCCTCAAGCTCAAAGGTGAAAAAATCACCATGCTCACCTGCTATGACGCCACCTTCGCCCACGCCAGTTGCCAGGCCGGGGTTGAAGTGTTGTTGGTAGGCGACTCCCTGGGCATGGTCCTTCAAGGGAATGACAGCACCCTGCCCGTCACCACCGATGAACTGGCCTACCACACCGCCAGCGTCAAGCGCGGGAACGACGGCGCATTCATCATCGCCGACCTGCCGTTCATGGATTACGCCACCGTCGAGCAGACCTTCCTGAACGCCGGCAAACTGATGCGTGCCGGTGCACACATGATCAAGGTAGAGGGCGCCGTATGGCTCGCCGAGTCGATTCGCCTGCTGGCTGAACGCGGCGTGCCGGTCTGTGCACATATGGGCCTGACACCACAGTCCGTGAACATCCTCGGCGGCTACAAGGTGCAAGGCCGCAACGAAGCCCAGGCGCGCCAGATGCGCGCCGATGCCATCGCCCTGGAGCAGGCGGGCGTCGCGATGATCCTGCTCGAATGCGTGCCCAGCGAACTCGCGGCAGAAATCACCCAGGCCGTTAAGGTGCCGGTGATCGGTATTGGCGCGGGCTCGGCCACCGACGGCCAGGTGCTGGTGCTGCACGACATGCTCGGCCTGTCGATTACCGGCCGCGTGCCAAAGTTCGTGAAGAACTTCATGACTGGCCAGGACAGCATC
The DNA here is from genome assembly GCF_052112325.1 of Pseudomonas sp. Yb2C2. Classification (NCBI taxonomy): domain Bacteria; kingdom Pseudomonadati; phylum Pseudomonadota; class Gammaproteobacteria; order Pseudomonadales; family Pseudomonadaceae; genus Pseudomonas; species Pseudomonas sp. Yb2C2. Next base: position 27,902 of record NZ_JAVAJK010000028.1, read on the forward strand.
CACGCGGCATTGAGTGCCTACGTCGCCGAAGTCAAAGGCGTGACCTTCCCAGGCGCCGAACACGGATTCTCTGCATGAACACCGTAAAAACCGTACGCGAACTCAGAGCCGCCGTCGCCCACGCCCGCAAGGCCGGCAAACGCATCGGCTTCGTGCCCACCATGGGTAACCTGCACAGCGGACATGCCAGCCTGGTCAGCAAGGCTGTGCAGCAGGCGGACTTTGTCGTGGCGAGTATTTTCGTCAACCCACTGCAATTTGGCGCCGGCGAAGACCTGGACAAGTACCCTCGCACCCTGGCCGCCGATCAGGAAAAGCTCCTGCAGGCCGGCTGCAACCTGCTGTTCGCGCCAACCGTCGAGGAGATGTACCCCGGCGGCATGACCGGCCAGACCCGCGTCAGCGTCCCGCAATTGTCCGAAGGCTTGTGCGGCGCCAGCCGTCCCGGGCATTTCGAAGGCGTGGCGACCGTGGTCAGCAAATTGTTCAACATGGTCCAGCCGGACATGGCTGTATTTGGCCAGAAGGACTACCAGCAACTGGCCGTGATTCGTGCCATGGTCCATGACCTGAACATGCCGATCCAGATTATCGGCGAGCCCACCGTACGCGCCGATGATGGCCTGGCGCTGTCCTCGCGCAACGGTTTTCTCAGCGAAGAACAACGTGCGATCGCGCCGGTGCTGTACCGCAGCCTCAGCCAGATTGCCGCAGCCATCAAAAGCGGTGATCACGACTTCGCCAGGCTGCGTGCCGAACAGGTGCAGCAGATCGAGGCTGCCGGGTTGCGCCTGGATTACCTCGAAGTGCGCCAGGGCCTGCACCTGCGGGCCGCTACGGCGGAGGATCGGGATATTGTGATTCTGGTGGCGGCCTTCCTAGGCACGACCCGCCTTATCGACAACCTGCATCTGACCCTCGACTGACCCCTCTGAACACCCCGCCGATTGCCCTGATCGCTGTGCCGGTATAAAAAAGTACCGGCCACAGCGCAGACAAAGCCAAGACATATCGACACGCTAGGTTTAATGTAATCGCCCTGCGCTATGGTTAGCGCTGTCTGGAACCCAATCCTTGAGATAGGACTGGATGTTCCGGGCTTTGAAGTGTCCTAAAGGCAGTCCCCGTAATAAAAGGAAACCCGCAGCGATGGCGTACTACCGCACCCCTCATGACGTTACCGCTCTGCCCGCCTGGCAAGCGCTCAACCAACATCGCCAAGCCATGCAGGATTTCAGCATGCGCGAAGCGTTCAATGCCGATCCCCAGCGCTTTTCCCAGTTCACCTTGAGCAGCTGCGGACTTTTCCTCGATTACTCGAAAAACCTGATCACCGGCGAGACCCGCGACCTGCTGGTGGGCCTTGCCAACGAAGTGGGTCTTAAAGACGCAATCAACTCGCTGTATGCGGGCGAGCCGGTCAACTCCTCCGAAGGCCGCCCTGCCCTGCACACCGCCCTGCGTCGCCCGGTGGGCGACAAGCTGTCGGTCAATGGCGTGAACATCATGCCGGACGTGCACAAGGTGCTGAACCAGATCACCGACCTGGTCGGCCGCATCCACGACGGCCTGTGGCGTGGCTACACCGAGAAGCCGATCACCGATGTGGTGAATATCGGCATCGGCGGCTCGTTCCTCGGCCCGGAGCTGGTCTCTGAAGCGCTGTTGTCCTACGCCCACAAAGGCGTGCGCTGCCACTACCTGGCGAACATCGATGGCAGCGAATTCCATGAGCTGACCATGAAGCTGCGCGCCGAGACCACGCTGTTTATCGTCTCGTCGAAATCCTTCAACACCCTGGAAACCCTGAAAAACGCCCAGGCCGCCCGCGCCTGGTACCTGGCCCAGGGTGGCTCGGAAGCCGAGCTGTATCGCCACTTTATCGCCGTGTCGAGCAACAACGCGGCCGCCGTGGCCTTCGGTATCCGCGAAGAAAACATCTTCCCGATGTGGGACTGGGTGGGCGGCCGTTATTCGTTGTGGTCGGCCATCGGCCTGCCAATCGCCCTGGCCATCGGCATGTCCAACTTCAAGGAACTGCTGTCCGGTGCCTACACCATGGACCAGCATTTCCAGAACGCGCCGTTCGAACAGAACATGCCGGTGCTGCTGGGCCTGCTGGGCGTGTGGTACGGCAACTTCTGGGGCGCACAAAGCCATGCGATCCTGCCGTACGACCACTACCTGCGTAACATCACCAAGCACTTGCAACAGCTGGACATGGAATCCAACGGCAAGAGCGTGCGCCAGGACGGCAAACCGGTGTCCACCGACACCGGCCCAGTGATCTGGGGCGGCGTCGGCTGCAACGGCCAACATGCTTATCACCAGTTGCTGCACCAGGGCACCCAACTGATCCCGGCCGACTTCATCGTGCCGATCGTCAGCTTCAACCCGGTGTCCGACCACCATCAATGGCTGTACGCCAACTGCCTGTCCCAAAGCCAGGCACTGATGCTCGGCAAGACCCGCAGCGAAGCCGAAGCCGAGCTGCGCGACAAGGGCATCCCGGAAGACGACGTGCAGAAGCTGGCACCGCACAAGGTGATCCCGGGCAACCGTCCGAGCAACACCCTGGTGGTTGAACGCATCAGCCCGCGTCGCCTGGGCGCCCTGGTTGCGATGTATGAACATAAAGTGTTCGTGCAAAGCGTGATCTGGGGCATCAACGCCTTCGACCAATGGGGCGTGGAGCTGGGCAAGGAGCTGGGCAAGGGCGTATACAATCGCCTCACCGGCGCCGAAGAAACCTTGGCCGAAGACGCTTCGACCCAGGGGCTGATCAACTACTTCCGCGGCCGTCACCGCGGCTGATGCAGGCACCGAAAGGCCAACGTCCGTTTGGACGTTGGCCTTGAACCCTCTCCATACAGGGTGCATCTTTATGACTTGTCGCAAAAACAAGAATAAGGATCGCTCATGTTCGATATCAGCACGTTTCCCACCGCCGATGCCGTCCGCCGGGCTGCGCAACTCAGTCAAGAGGACTACCAGCGCCTCTATCGCCAATCCATCGAACAGCCGGACACGTTCTGGGCCGAGCAGGCCAAGGGCTTTCTCGACTGGATAACACCGTGGCACACCGTCCAGCAGTCAGACATCCAGACCGGTGCCGCCCAATGGTTTGCCGGTGGCCAGTTGAACGTCAGCTACAACTGCATCGACCGTCACCTGGCGCAACGCGCCGATCAGCCGGCCTTCATCTGGGAAGGTGACGATCCTGCAAAATCTTCCAAAATCACCTACCGCCAACTGCACCAAAACGTCTGTCGCCTGGCCAATGTGCTGAAAAGCCGTGGCGTGAAAAAAGGCGACCGGGTGTGTATCTACATGCCGATGATCCCGGAAGCGGCCTACGCCATGCTGGCCTGCACGCGGATTGGCGCGGTGCACTCGGTGGTATTTGGCGGGTTCTCACCGGACGCCCTGCGCGACCGCATTCTGGACGCCGACTGCCGCACCGTGATCACAGCCGATGAAGGCGTGCGCGGTGGTAAGCCGGTGGCGTTGAAACAGAACGTCGACAAGGCCCTGGCCAGTTGCCCCGACGTCAGCACGGTGCTGGTGGTACAGCGCACCGGCGCCCCAGTGAATTGGAGCGAAGGCCGCGACCTCAAGTATCAACAGGCCCTGGATGCAGCGAGCGACGATTGCCCTCCCGAACCGATGGACGCCGAAGCCCCGCTGTTTGTCCTCTACACCTCCGGCAGCACCGGCAAGCCCAAGGGTGTGCTGCACACCACGGGCGGCTACCTGCTCCAGGCGGCAATGACCTTCAAGTACGTACTCGATTACCGCGACGGTGAGGTGTTCTGGTGCACCGCCGACGTGGGTTGGGTCACCGGCCATAGTTACATCGTGTACGGGCCGCTGGCCAATGGCGCGACCTCGCTGATGTTCGAAGGTGTGCCGAGCTACCCGGACAGTTCGCGCTTCTGGCAGGTCATCGATAAACACCAGGTGAATATCTTCTACACCGCTCCCACCGCCTTGCGCGCGTTGATGCGCGAGGGTCACGCCCCGCTGGAGACGACCTCCCGCGCCAGCCTGCGTCTGCTGGGCAGCGTGGGCGAACCGATCAACCCGGAAGCCTGGGACTGGTACTTCAACGCGGTGGGCGAACAGCGTTGCCCTATTGTCGATACCTGGTGGCAGACCGAGACCGGCGGCATCATGCTCAGCCCGCTGGTCAGCGCCCAGCGCATCAAACCAGGTTGCGCCACCCAGCCGATGTTTGGCGTGCAGCCCGTGCTGCTGGATGAACAAGGCAAGGTCATCAGCGGTGCCGGCAGCGGCGTACTGGCGATCAAGGCCAGTTGGCCGGGGCAGATTCGCAGCGTCTACGGCGACCCGCAGCGCATGGTCGACACCTATTTCAAACCCTACCCCGGTTACTATTTCACCGGTGACGGCGCGCGCCGCGATGAGGACGGCGACTACTGGATCACCGGGCGTATCGACGATGTGATCAACGTGTCCGGCCACCGTATCGGCACCGCCGAGGTAGAAAGTGCGCTGGTGCTGCATGACCAGGTGGCCGAGGCCGCCGTGGTGGGCTACCCCCACGACGTCAAGGGCCAGGGCATCTACGCCTTCGTCACCCCCATGAATGGCGTCGAACCCAGCGAGGCGCTGAAAAAACACCTGCTGGAACTGGTCAGCAAGGAAATCGGCAGCTTTGCCAAGCCGGAACTGATCCAATGGGCATCGGCCTTGCCGAAAACCCGATCCGGCAAGATCATGCGCCGGATTTTGCGCAAGATCGCCTGCAACGAACTGGACAGCCTGGGTGATACCTCGACCCTGGCCGACCCCAGCGTCGTCGACGGCCTGATCGACAAACGCCTGAACCGCTAGGAAACCCGAGTCACCATGGAATTTATCCGCAGCCGTATCGAAACCCAGTTGATGAGCCTCACTGGCTTGTCACTGGGCCAACTGGACCTGGAAAACCCCAAGGGCGATCCGGGCCTGTTCGGGCCGGACTCGGTCAGTTGGCAAGTCCATGGTGACTTCAGCAGCATGCTCATCGGCGGCATCAGCGCCTTGATGCTGCAAGCCTTGCACCCATTGGCCCTGGCCGGCGTGTGGGACCATTCGAATTTTCGCCAGGACATGCTTGGGCGCCTGCGCCGTACCTCGCAGTTTATTTCCGGTACCACATTCGGCGCGCGCAAAGACGCCGACTGGCTGATCGAAAAAGTGCGCACCATTCACCTGCAGGTGGTGGGCCATGCCCCGGACGGGAGGCCTTACGCGGCCAGCGATCCAGCGCTGCTGACCTGGGTGCATGTGGCGGAGGTGAGCAACTTTCTTGCTGCCCACTTGCGCTATCGCAACCCGCACCTCTGCGGCCGTGATCAGGACCGTTACTACAGCGAGATCGCCGTCGTCGCAGAACGGCTCGGCGCGCAGGATGTGCCGCATTCACGCCAGGAAATTTCCGATTACCTTGAGAATATCCGCCCGCAATTGCTGTGCGACGAGCGCAGCCGCGAAGTGCTGCGCCTGTTGCTGAACGCGCCCTCCCCCAGCCTGTTGGCCAAGCCTTTTGGTGCCTTGATGATGCAAGCCGGGATCGACCTGCTGCCGGACTGGGCCAGCACCCTGCTCGATCAGCACCAGGGCCCGCTGCAACGCCGGATGATCCGCGCCGGGGTCAAGCGCAGCGCGCCGTTGTTGCGCTGGGCGATGCGCAATGGTTCGGTGCAGCGTGCACACCGGCGGATGGGGTTGATGTAGGCAACGCGCCATAGCTGCTAAACTCCGCGCCCTCATTACCCCCATTTACCTAAGCAAGGCGCGCTCCATGTCTCCCTTGAATCAGGCGCTGCGCGCCGCCCTCGATCATCGCCAGGATCTGATCAGCGAACTGCACGCCCAGGGCACCGATTGCTATCGGCTGTTCCATGGCAGCCAGGAAGGCGCCGGCGGCCTGACCATCGACCGCTACGGCCCGCAGTTACTGGTGCAAAGCTTCCATCAGTCGCTGGAAACCGCCGACCTGCTGGAGCTGCACCAACTGGTCAACCAGCACATGGGCCTGGAGTTGCTGCTGGTCTACAACGACCGCTCCCGCGGCAACTCGCGGGTCGATCGCGAAGATTCGGTATACCGCGCCGAACCTGCCGCGCTGGAAGACCTGGTCGGCCGCGAATGGGGCCTCAATTACCGTGTCCGTGGGCGCCACGCCGGCCAGGACCCACTGCTGTTCCTCGACCTGCGCAATACCCGCGGCTGGGTCAAGGGCCACAGCGCCGGCAAAAGCGTACTGAACCTGTTTGCCTACACCTGTGGGGTGGGCCTGAGCGCCGCTGCCGGGGGTGCGCGCGAGGTATGCAACCTGGACTTCGCCGAGGGCAACCTGGCGGTGGGGCGTGAAAACGGCCAGCTCAATCCACAGCTTCCTACCATGGAGTTCGTGCAATCGGACTACTTCCCGGCGATTCGCCAACTGGCCGGGCTGCCGATCACCCAGCGTCGCGGGCAAAAACTGCCGAGCTATCCGCGCCTGGAGCAGCGTCAATATGACCTGGTGTTGCTCGACCCGCCGGCCTGGGCCAAGAGTGCCTTCGGTACCGTTGACCTGTTGCGTGACTACCAGAGCCTGCTCAAGCCGGCACTGCTCGCTACAGCCGACAATGGCGTGCTGATCTGCTGTAACAACCTGGCAAAAGTCAGCATGGAGGATTGGCGTGAACAGGTGCTGCGTTGTGCGCAAAAGGCTGGGCGTCCGGTGCGGGACTGGAAAATCATGACGCCCGGCGCGGACTTTCCCTCACAAGATCAACAGCCACCGCTGAAGACTCTGATACTTCAACTGTAAGCAGCATCCTAAAGGCCCGGTTCTTCGGAACCGAAAACCCGTGCCATACTCCAAGGCACTCCTGTTTGACATAGATGGCGCCGCCCCATGCCCAAAGGATTGATTCGCGCCGCTGGCGCCTTGTTGACTGCCCTCGCGTTGTACAGCTTGCTGGGCTTTCTGATTTTGCCTGGCATCGCCCTTCGCATTGCCAACCAACAGTTGGCCAATTACGCCACAGTGCCGGCACACATCGAACGGATCGAACTTAACCCGTTCAGCCTGGAAGTAACGGTATGGGGCTTGAAGATCGGCGAGCCCGGTAAGGAACAGGTAGGTTTCGAACGGCTTTACGCCAATCTGCAGGCCGATAGCCTGTGGACCCGCGCCCTGCACCTGGCGGATGTGCAACTGGACAAGCCCAGGACCGAGTTGTTGTTCGACAAGTCAGGCCAGCTGAATCTGGCGCAGTTGTTCAAGCTGCCACCGAGCGAGCCGACCCCGGCAGACCCTGACGCCAAGCCGTTCCCGCTGCGTGTCGACAGCATCAAGCTGGCTGGCGGTTATTTGCATTTCCAAGACCTGCGTCCCAGCGAACCCATCGAATTCCTCTACGACACCCTCGACTTCGAACTGAAGAATCTCAGCACCCTGCCGGAAGACAATGCGGACATGACCTTGGTCGCCGCCGGCCCTGAAGGCGGGCAGATCGACTGGAAAGGCAACTTCAGCCTGGTGCCGATCACGTCCGAAGGTACGCTCAAAGTCACCGGCGGCAAGATGAAAGCCTGGTGGCCTTATGTGCGTGACGCCTTACCCCTGGTACTTGAAGACGGCGTGCTCAACTTCAGTACCGAATACAGGTTCAGTCTGGCCAAAGAGACCGAGCTGAACCTGACCAACACCGCCGCCAGCATCGCACCGTTCGCGATCAAGGCTCCGGATGGCCGGCCGTTGGTGCGCCTGGAGCGTTTGGACGTCAGCGAGACCACGGTGGACCTGGCCAAACAGCAGGTGGTGGTGGGCAAGATCCGCAGCAATAAACTCGAGACCTGGGCGGCTCGTGAAGCGGATGGGCAACTGGACTGGCAAAAACTGTTCGCCGGCCAGCCGAACAAACCGGCCAAGGCGCCGGAGCCTGCGACTGCACCCGCCACGGCCGACTCGCCAAAGCCTGCGCCCGTCGCCCCAAGCAAGCCCTGGCAAGTGCTGCTCAAGGATGTACAGCTGCGCAACTACCAAGTGCACTTGGCCGACCGTCAGGCCAAACCTGCGGTGGCGCTGGAGCTCGGCCCGTTGAACGTCGACGTGCAGAACTTCGACAGCCTCAACCAGAGCCCCTTTACCCTGAAGGTCGACACCGGCCTGGGCAAGCAGGGCAAGATCCAGGCAACCGGCACGGTCAACCTCAACCCGGTCAGCGCCAAGTTGAAGGTCAATACCAAGGACATCGACCTGCGAGTCGCCCAGTCCTATATCAGCCCGTTTATCCGCCTGGAACTGCGCAGTGGCATGCTTGGCAGCGACCTCGACGTGAACCTGAAAAGCACCGATCCCCTGGCGCTGCAGATCACCGGCCGAGCGCAGGTTGACCAGTTGCATACCCTCGACACCCTCAAGACCCGCGACTTCCTCAAGTGGCAGCGCCTGGTGCTCGAAGGCGTGAACTACCAACACGGCGACAGCCTGTCGATCGACAAGGTCAACCTGCTACAGCCCTATGCGCGGTTCATGATCAACGATGACCGCACCACCAACGTCGACGACTTGCTGATCCCGCAGCCGGCCGACAGTGGCGCCAAATCGTCAGCCAAACCTGCCGCGAGCAAAGACAAGCCGCTGGGTATCCATATCGGGCAGATTGCGATCAACGACGGTTCGGCCAACTTCGCCGACTTCAGCCTCACCCCCAACTTCGCCACTGCGATCCAACAGCTCAATGGGCAGATCGGCACCATCGACAGTCGCCAGGCCAAGCCGGCGAGCGTTGACATCAAGGGCAAGGTCGACCGTTATGCACCGGTGACCATCAAAGGCAGCGTGAACCCGTTTGACCCGATGGCGGCGCTGGACATCGCCACCAGCTTCAAACGTGTCGAGCTGACCACCCTGACGCCTTACTCGGGCAAGTTCGCCGGTTTCCGCATCCGCAAGGGCCGCCTCAACCTTGACCTGCATTACGTGATCACCAAGGGCCAGTTGAAGGCTGAGAACAAAGTGGTGGTCGAGCAATTGCAGCTGGGCGAAAAAGTCGACAGCGCCGATGCCGTGGACTTGCCGATTCGTCTGGCAATCGCCTTGCTCAAGGACAGCGACGGCAAGATCTCCATCGAACTGCCCGTATCCGGTGACCTGAATAACCCGCAATTCAGCGTGATGCCCATTGTGTGGCAAACCCTGCGCAATCTGGTGGTGCGAGCGGCCACTGCGCCGTTCAAGTTTATTGGCGGATTGGTCACCGGAGGCGGAGCGGAGGACTTGGGTAGCGTGTCGTTCGCGGCAGGCTCCAGCGAGTTGAACAAAGACGCCGAAGGCGCTCTCAACACCTTGGCCAAAGCCTTGAAAGAACGCCCTGCCCTACGCCTGGAAATCGAAGGCACGGCCGCAGCCAGCAGCGACGGCCCATTCCTGGCGGCCCAGCGGCTGGAGCGGGAATACCAATACAACTACTACAAAATGCTGCAGCGCCGTGGCGAGAAAGTCCCGGCCCAGGCGTCCTTGCTGGAAGTCCCTGAGAGCGAAAAAGCCCCCTTGCTCGAAGGTATTTACCGCACCCGCTTGAAACAGCAGCCTCCGGCAGAATGGAAGGACCTGAGCAGCAGTGACCGCACCGCCAAGTTGAAAGAGGGCGTGATCAAGTTCTGGAGTGGCAGTGACGTGCTGCTGCGCCAGTTGGGCCAGGACCGTGCGAGCACGATCAAGGACTACCTGGTGGATAAAGCCCAGCTGGAGGACGACCGGGTCTACTTCATTGACGCGCAACTGGGCCAGGCAGAGAAAGACGGTCGAGTGATAACGCCGATGCACTTGGACGCCGAGTAGGCGCCGCTGGCGCATTACTTTCCCGCCCCAATAGAACAGGCCCCGACACAGAAGTGCCGGGGCCTGTAATGACCACATCCGTGTGGTCGGTCGCATGAAACTTAGAGGTGCATTGAGTGGATATCTAACTCACGCGCCGCCGCCGCTAGTTCAGACGAGTGCTTGAGCGTTACTCTGCTTTCAGGCCATCGGCCGATACAGCTTTAACGCCTTTGATTTTCTTGGTGATGTTCACCGCGGTCGTTTTCTGTGCCTCGGTCACAGCGACCGAAGAGGACAGGGAAACTACACCCTTGTTGGTTTCGACTTTAATGTCGGTGCCAGGAATGCCTTTCTCGGTGACCAGGTCAGCTTTGACTTTGGTGGTGATCCAGGTATCGGAGGTTGCGCCTTTGGCGTCAGCCGCTGCACCTTTGGTTTTGTCGATGTTGTCTGCCTTGGTAGCGCCGCCAGCCAACAGGCCGTCAGCCGAAACTGCGGTAACACCTTTGATTTTCTTGGTGATCGCTACGGCAGTTTCTTTCTGCGCGTCCGAAATGGCTACGGTCGAAGACAGGGAAACCACACCTTTGTTGGTCTCAACCTTGATGTCCGAACCAGGAATGCCTTTTTCGGTCAGCAGATCGGATTTAACTTTGGTGGTGATCCAAGTATCCGAAACGCTTTCTTTTGCCTTGGTGGCTTCACCGGCCGCCAGAGTCATTGGAGCTTGGGAAGTCTGGGCAAAGGCCACGTTAGCACCCATGGCCAGGGTCAGAGCGGTAGCAGTAGCGAGAGCGAACTTCTTCATACGAGTAACTCCTGTTTTATTAAAAGTCTGCAGTGTGTGAACCTTGATGCTGCAGCGTTAACAGGGTTATTGCAGGCAGTGTGCCAAGTCTCTAGCGCAGATTAAATACTTAAAAATCATATAGTTATCAAAATAGCCGAATTTCGGAATCGTGCAACTTGCATGAACCTGATCGTGCCTGCGTGCAAGTTGCGGCTTTTGCGATTTACTAAGCGTCTGATTTTTCGGCATTTTCCTTCAGGCGTAAAAAAAGGACTCCGAAGAGTCCTTTTTTTCAGCGTGAGCCTGGGGTAATTAAACGCCCGAAGCCTTGGCTGCTGCAACGTCCTTGATGGACAGCTTGATACGGCCGCGGTTGTCCACGTCCAGTACCAGCACTTCGACTTCCTGGCCTTCTTTCAGAATGTCGGTCACTTTCTCAACGCGAGCGTCGCTCAGCATGGAGATGTGAACCAGACCGTCTTTGCCTGGCAGGATGTTGACGAATGCGCCGAAGTCGACGATGCGCTCAACCTTACCGACGTAGATCTTGCCGATCTCGGCTTCAGCGGTGATGCCCAGGACGCGTTGACGCGCAGCTTCTGCAGCTTCCTTGGTTTCGCCGAAGATCTTGATCGAGCCGTCGTCTTCGATGTCGATCGAAGCCTTGGTCTCTTCACAGATCGCACGAATGGTCGCGCCGCCTTTACCGATAACATCACGGATTTTGTCGGTGTCGATTTTCATCGCGATCATGGTCGGAGCATTTTCCGACAGTTCGGTACGGGACTGACCAATGATCTGGTTCATCTGACCGAGGATGTTCAGGCGCGCTTCCAGGGCTTGGCCCAGGGCGATTTCCATGATCTCTTCGGTGATGCCCTTGATCTTGATGTCCATCTGCAGCGCGGTAACACCTTTGGCGGTACCGGCTACTTTGAAGTCCATGTCGCCCAGGTGGTCTTCGTCACCCAGGATGTCGGTCAGGATAGCGAACTTCTCGCCTTCCTTAACCAGGCCCATGGCGATACCGGCAACCGGCGCCTTCATCGGCACACCCGCGTCCATCAGCGCCAGGGAAGCACCGCAGACCGAAGCCATGGAGCTGGAGCCGTTGGACTCGGTGATTTCCGACACCACACGGATGGTGTACGGGAACACGTCAGCAGCAGGCAGCATGGCCTGGACCGAACGACGGGCCAGACGGCCGTGACCGATTTCGCGACGACCAGCACCGCCCATGCGACCACACTCGCCCACCGAGAACGGCGGGAAGTTGTAGTGCAGCATGAACGGGTCTTTTTTCTCGCCTTCCAGGGTGTCCAGCAGCTGTGCGTCACGGGCAGTACCCAGGGTCGCAACGACCAGTGCCTGGGTTTCACCACGGGTGAACAGTGCAGAACCGTGAGTCTTCGGCAGAACACCGACTTCGATGTTCAGCGGACGAACGGTGCGGGTGTCGCGGCCATCGATACGAGGCTTGCCGTTAACGATGTTTTCGCGAACGGTGCGGTATTCGATTTCACCGAAGGCTGCTTTGACTTCGCTGGAAGAAGGCTGGCCTTCTTCGCCGGACAGCTTGGCAACAACCTGGTCCTTCAGCTCACCCAGGCGAGCGTAACGGTCGGCCTTGACGGTGATGGTGTAGGCATCGGAGATCGCAGTGCCGAACTCGGAGCGGATAGCGCCCAGCAGTTCGGTGGCTTCGGCTTGCGGGGCCCAGGCCCAGGTCGGCTTGGCAGCTTCGGCAGCCAGTTCTTTAACAGCGTTGATCACAACCTGGAACTCGTCGTGAGCAAACAGTACTGCACCCAGCATCTGGTCTTCGGTCAGCTCTTTGGCTTCCGATTCAACCATCAATACGGCTTCCGACGTACCGGCAACGACCATGTCCAGGCTCGATGCTTTCAGTTGCTCGTAAGTCGGGTTCAGCAGGTAACCGGTGCTTTCGTGGAAAGCAACGCGGGCTGCGCCGATCGGGCCATCGAAAGGAATACCGGAGATGGCCAGGGCAGCCGAAGTACCGATCATCGCAGCGACGTCAGGATCGGTTTTCTTGCTGGTGGAAACGACGGTGCAGACAACCTGCACTTCGTTCATGAAGCCTTCTGGGAACAGCGGACGGATCGGACGGTCGATCAGTCGGGAAGTCAGGGTTTCTTTCTCGGAAGGACGGCCTTCGCGCTTGAAGAAACCGCCAGGGATCTTACCGGCAGCGTAAGTCTTTTCCTGGTAGTGAACGGAAAGAGGGAAGAAGCCTTTGCTTGGGTCGGCGTGCTTGGCGCCAACAACGGTCACCAATACGGTAACGTCGTCATCAACGGTAACCAGCACTGCGCCGGAGGCTTGACGGGCGATACGGCCTGTCTCGAGGGTAACGGTCGACTGACCGAACTGGAATTTTTTGATAACCGGGTTCACGGTGTCCTACCTTCTTTGTGGCTCTTGGGGAACTTGTCTTCTTGCGAAATTCTTGGGCAATGTCGGGAATCGGCCCAACCCTTGTCCAGGGGTAAAACGTGTATCCAGATAAAACTTGAGGCTGGGAGCCTACCATGGGCCAGCGGGAATCCCACTGACACACGGCAGACAACCAACCTCTAGCGCAATCGCTGATTAGCGACGCAGACCCAGGCGACCGATCAGAGCCTGATAACGACCCAGATCCTTGCCTTTCAGGTAGTCCAGCAGCTTACGGCGCTGGTTTACCATGCGGATCAGACCACGACGGGAGTGGTGATCTTTACCGTTGGCCTTGAAGTGACCTTGCAGCTTGTTGATGTTGTGGGTCAGCAGTGCAACTTGCACTTCTGGCGAACCAGTGTCACCAACAGCTTGCTGGTAGTCAGCTACGATTTGTGCTTTTTCTTGAACGTCGAGAGCCATGAGGCAATCCTTTTTTCAGGAAACCACCCAAAGGGCAGTTTCAACAGGCCAGGGACAAATCCCTGTATCTAAAAATGAGTGTTGACCGTGCCTGTTAACAGCCACACTCGTTCGGTCATTCTGACCGAATCAGTCGACGTGGCGCGATGCGCCCGTCTTCGCTCACTTCACCGATACCGATAAAGCGACCGTTATGATCCTGTACCCGCACCATGCCGAACTTCGGGGCATCCGGGGCGCGTACCGGCTGGCCGTTAAGCCAGTAGAACGCGCTGTGTTCCGAAAAGTGCAGCAATGGCCAATCCAGCAAACCGCTGTCCGATGGCATCAGGAAGCGATCAACTGCTTCGTTGCCGCCCTCGGCATGCACGGCTTCCAACTCTTCCAGCGTGACCGTCTGGGCCAGGGTGAAAGGGCCAGCCTGGGTGCGTCGCAACTCAGCAACGTACGCGCCGCAACCGAGCTGTTCACCAATATCTTCCACCAGGGTACGGATATAAGTGCCTTTGCTGCAGTCTACGGCCAAGCGTGCGGTGTCACCTTCACAGGCGAGCAATTCCAAGCGCGCAATAGTAACAGAACGCGGTTCGCGCTCCACTACTTCGCCCGCACGTGCCAGCTTGTAAAGGGGCTGCCCATCACGCTTTAGAGCCGAGTACATCGGCGGTATCTGACTGATTTGCCCACGAAAAGCAGGTAAAGCAGCTTCGATATCAGCACGACCAACGGTCACGTCGCGAACCTGCAAAACATCACCTTCGGCGTCTGCCGTGGTGGTGGTCTTGCCCAGTTGCATCAGGGTTTCGTAACCCTTGTCGGAATCGAGCAGGTATTGCGAGAACTTGGTGGCCTCGCCAAAGCACAACGGCAGTACGCCAGTAGCCAAGGGATCAAGGCTGCCGGTGTGTCCGGCCTTCTCGGCATTGAGCAACCAGCGGACCTTCTGCAACGCGGCATTGGAGGTAAAGCCAATCGGCTTGTCGAGCAGAATGATGCCGCTGACGTTGCGACGGATACGTTTGACCTGAGCCACCGCTTACTCCTTGGCGTCTTCAGGTGTGGACGGATGCTGATTGTCTTCAGCCACGGCGCGCTCGATCAGGGCCGACAGGTGCGCACCACGCACGACGCTTTCGTCGTAGTGGAAGTGCAACTGGGGCACGCTGCGCAGCTTCATTTCACGGGCCAACTGCATGCGCAGGAAACCTGCCGCCGAGTTGAGCACCTTGATGCTTTGCGCGATTTCTTCGCTGTTGTCCTGCCCCATCACGGTGATGAAGATCTTAGCGTGACCCACGTCACGGCTCACTTCAACAGCGGTGATGGTGACCAGGCCAACACGCGGGTCTTTGACTTCGCGACGGATCAGTTGGGCCAGCTCACGCTGCATCTGATCGCCGATACGCTGGGTACGGCTGTATTCTTTTGCCATGTCTTGTTACCTGTTACTGCCACACGGTGAAACCCATGGGGTCTGAAAGCGGCAAACGCCCGGCCTGACAAAAGCCAGACCGGGCGTTGCGTTTAGAGTCCGGACACTGCGCGGGGCATTTGCATGCCCACACGCGGCGTGGCTCCTGAAGTGCGCGAGTTAGAGGCTGCGAGCAACCTGAACCTTCTCGTAGACTTCGATCTTGTCACCAGCCTTGACGTCGTTGTAGCTCTTGACGCCGATACCGCATTCCATGCCGGCACGCACTTCGGAAGCGTCATCCTTGAAGCGGCGCAGGGATTCCAGCTCGCCTTCGAAGATAACGATGTCTTCACGCAGTACACGGATTGGACGGTTACGGTACACGGTACCTTCGATAACCATGCAACCGGCGATCGCACCGAATTTCGGCGAGCGGAACACGTCACGAACCTCGGCGACACCCAGGATGTTCTCCCGGACGTCACTGCCAAGCATGCCGGTGAGGGCTTTCTTGACGTCTTCGATGATGTCGTAGATGACGTTGTAGTAACGCATGTCCAGGCCTTCCTGCTCGACGATCTTGCGAGCGCCAGCATCGGCACGCACGTTGAAGCCGAACAGTACAGCGTTGGAAGCCAGTGCCAGGTTGGCGTCGGACTCGGTAATACCACCGACACCGCCACCCACAACACGCACTTGCACTTCGTCGTTACCCAGGCCGTTCAAGGCGCCGTTCAACGCTTCGAGGGAACCACGGACGTCAGATTTGAGGACGATATTAAGCGTCTTCTTCTCTGCCTGGCCCATGTTCTCGAAGATGTTTTCCAGCTTGCCGGCGTGAGCACGGGCCAGCTTGACTTCGCGGAACTTACCTTGACGGAACAGAGCCACTTCACGGGCTTTCTTCTCGTCCGACAGCACGCTCATCTCGTCGCCAGCGTCCGGGGTACCGTCCAGGCCGAGGATCTCGACAGGGATGGATGGACCCGCTTCCTTGATTGGCTTGCCGTTCTCGTCGAGCATGGCACGTACACGGCCATAGTTCGAACCGACCAGCACCATGTCGCCTTGGCGCAGGGTACCGTCTTGAACCAGAACGGTAGCAACCGGGCCACGACCCTTGTCGAGACGCGATTCAACTACAACACCACGACCCGGGGCCGATGGCGTTGCTTTGAGTTCCAGGACTTCGGCTTGCAGCAGGACCGCTTCGAGCAGCTCGTCTACGCCAGTACCGACTTTCGCCGAAACCGAAACGAACGGCGTATCACCGCCCCACTCCTCGGAAGTCACACCGTGAACCGACAGTTCGCTACGGATGCGATCGAGATCGGCGCCCGGCTTGTCGATTTTGTTCACGGCAACAACCAGTGGAACACCAGCGGCCTTGGCGTGCTGGACAGCTTCAATGGTCTGCGGCATTACGCCGTCGTCCGCTGCAACTACCAGGATCACGATGTCGGTCGCCTTGGCACCACGGGCACGCATTGCGGTAAACGCGGCGTGACCTGGGGTGTCAAGGAAGGTGACCATGCCGCGCTCGGTTTCAACGTGGTATGCACCGATGTGCTGGGTGATACCACCGGCTTCGCCGGCAGCTACCTTGGCACGACGGATGTAGTCGAGCAGCGAGGTCTTACCGTGGTCAACGTGGCCCATTACGGTCACGACTGGTGCACGGGAGAAGGTCTCGCCTTCAAACTTCAGGGACTCGGCCAGGGAGTCTTCCAGGGCGGTGTCGCTGACCAGGGTCACTTTGTGGCCCAGTTCTTCGGCTACCAGTTGAGCAGTTTCCTGATCAAGCACCTGGTTGATGGTCGCTGGAGTACCCAGTTTGAACATGAACTTGATGATTTCAGCAGCCTTGACCGACATCTGATTGGCCAGATCGCCAACCGTGATGGTCTCGCCGATCTGCACATCACGCACGACAGGGCCGGTTGGGCTCTGGAAACCGTGGGCGTTGCGTTTCTTCAGCTTGGCCTTGCCGCGACCACCACGACGGAAGCCATCGCTTTCTTCGTCGGTAGTGCGTGGCGCAACGCGCGGAGCAGGCGCTTTCTCTTTGACCGAGGCACGATGCG
The DNA here is from genome assembly GCF_052112325.1 of Pseudomonas sp. Yb2C2. Taxonomy (NCBI): domain Bacteria; kingdom Pseudomonadati; phylum Pseudomonadota; class Gammaproteobacteria; order Pseudomonadales; family Pseudomonadaceae; genus Pseudomonas; species Pseudomonas sp. Yb2C2. The sequence continues at coordinate 44,902 of NZ_JAVAJK010000028.1, forward strand.
GAGCGTTTTTACGCTCGCCATCGCCACCACCACTGCGACGATTGTTATCGTCGGCACGTGGTTTGTCCGGACGACGAGGTTCGTCGCGCTTGCGAGCGTCAGCAGCAGGTGCTGGAGCAGCGGCAACCGGAGCGGCCTCACGCACAGTTTCAACAGGCGCGCTAGGTGCAGCGACTGCATCAGTAGCGGATTGCGCAGCAGCAGGCTGGCTACGCGCTTCTTCTTCGGCGCGACGCTTGGCTTCTTCTTCAGCCTTCTGGCGTGCAGCATTTTCTACTGCGCGACGTTCGTCCATCTCGCGTTTGCGCTCGGCTTCGATTTCTTCCGGGCTGCGCTGTACGAAGACTTTCTTCTTACGCACTTCAACGCTGATGCTCTTGCTACCAGCCACCCGCAGGGTGCTGGTTGTTTTGCGCTGCAATGTAATCTTGCGCGGTTCTTCCACTTTCGCCTTGTGGCTGCTTTTCAAGTGAGTCAGCAACGATTGCTTCTCACTGTCGCTCACATGTTCCTCGGCGGCGGTGTGCGGCAGACCTGCCTCACGCATCTGCTGCAACAGGCGCTCTACCGGTGTTTTGACCTCATCGGCCAGTTGTTTCACCGTGACTTGCGTCATGCACTTCTCTCCTCAGGCCGCGCCTAATTACTCGAACCAATGGGCTCGGGCGGCCATGATCAACTTGCCGGCACGATCATCGTCAATGCCGTCGATGTCGAGCAGATCGTCAATAGACTGCTCGGCCAGGTCTTCGCGGGTAATTACGCCGCGCACCGCCAGTTCCATCGCCAAATCCTTGTCCATACCCTCAAGCGAGAGCAGGTCTTCGGCCGGATGGGCGTCTGCCAGCTTTTCCTCAGTAGCGATGGCTTTAGTCAACAAACGATCCTTGGCCCGAGCGCGAAGCTCGTTGACGGTGTCTTCGTCAAAGCCGTCGATGTTGAGCATTTCTTCCAACGGTACGTAGGCAATCTCTTCCAGGCTGGTGAAGCCTTCATCTACCAGCACCTGCGCCAGGTCTTCGTCGACTTCCAACTCGTCGATGAAGTTGCGCAGGATGTCACCGGTTTCAGCTTGCTGCTTAGCCTGGATGTCCGATTCGGTCATCACGTTCAGGGTCCAGCCGGTCAACTGGCTGGCCAGACGCACGTTCTGACCACCACGACCAATGGCCTGGGCCAGATTGTCTGCGCCAACGGCGATGTCCATTGCATGGGCATCCTCGTCAACGATAATTGCCGCCACTTCAGCCGGCGACATGGCGTTGATCACGAACTGCGCCGGGTTGTCGTCCCAGAGGACGATGTCCACACGCTCACCACCCAATTCGCCCGACACTGCCTGGACGCGCGAACCGCGCATACCAATGCAAGCGCCTTGCGGGTCGATGCGTTTGTCCTTGGAGCGGACCGCGATCTTGGCACGCGAACCCGGGTCGCGGGACGCAGCCATGACTTCGATCAGGCCTTCGGCAATTTCCGGCACCTCGATACGGAACAGCTCAATCAGCATTTCCGGCGCAGTGCGCGACAGGATCAACTGAGGGCCACGGTTCTCGGTGCGGATTTCCTTGAGCAGCGCACGCAAACGCACGCCAACACGGAAGGTTTCGCGGGAGATGATGTCTTCGCGGGCCAGCAACGCTTCAGCGTTGTTGCCCAGGTCGACGATCACATTGTCGCGGGTAACTTTTTTCACGGTGCCGGAGATGATTTCACCCAGGCGCTCGCGATAGGCATCAACGACTTGAGCGCGCTCGGCTTCGCGAACCTTCTGCACAATGACCTGCTTGGCGGTCTGTGCAGCAATGCGGCCGAACTCGATGGACTCGATCTTTTCTTCAACGACATCACCGACCTGGGCGCCTGGGTGCGTTTCAGCAACCTTGCTTGGCCAGGTTTCGATGGCCGGATCATCAAGATCGGCTTCTTCGACGACCGTCCAGCGACGGAAAGTCTCATAGGCACCGGTGTGGCGGTTGATTTCCACACGCAGATCAACTTCGTCTTCAAAACGCTTTTTGGTAGCAGTGGCCAGGGCCAGCTCCAGCGCTTCAAAAATCACGTTTGCCGGTACGCCCTTTTCATTGGATACCGACTCAACAACCAGCAGTACTTCTTTGCTCATCGTACGCCTCGCCTTTCGCAAGCCATTGGATCCGCGGGATCCGCGTCTCAGTCAAAACTGGGAATAATGTTGGCCTTGTCGATCATATCGATCGGCAACAGGAACTCATGGTCTTCTACCTGCACCACGACATCCTGTTCTTCTACACCGCGCAGAAGGCCCTGAAAGTTGCGACGCCCTTCGAACGGGGATCGCAGCTTGATCTTCACTTGTTCACCGGCAAATTTTGCAAACTGATCAATAGTGAACAGTGGGCGTTCCATGCCTGGCGAGGAAACTTCGAGGGTGTATTCAACGGAGATAGGATCTTCAACATCCAGAACACCGCTGATCTGACGGCTGACAATGGCACAATCGTCCACCAGCACGCCGCCCTCTTTATCGATATAAACGCGCAACATTGAGTGGCGACCTTGAGCCGAAAACTCAATACCCCAGCATTCATAGCCTAGGGCCACGACCACCGGGGCCAACAAGGCCTGCAACTCTTCTAGCTTGCTCGACACCTGAACCCCCTCGTGCATGTATGTGCATGCTGTGCAAAATAAAAAAATGGGCGAAACGCCCATCCTTGAAACGCCGTCGAACAGCGGCGTTGAAAGTGTCCAGCTAACAAAAAGCCCCTTAAAAGGGGCTCCGCTAAAACTGGTTGCGGGGGCCGGATTTGAACCGACGACCTTCGGGTTATGAGCCCGACGAGCTACCAGACTGCTCCACCCCGCGACAAAGCTGGGGCGGAAGTATACGACCGATCCCTTACAGGGTCAATGTAACCTTCCACCTACAAGAAAGCCCGCAACAGCGGGCTCTCCTGATAATTGGTACCGAGAAGGGGACTCGAACCCCTACACCCTATGGGCACAACCACCTCAAGGTTGCGTGTCTACCAATTCCACCACCTCGGCAATACAGCGCTTACAACCCTTCTTACTTCTGCTCTTGAGCTGGAGGTACGTCAGTCGCTGGAGTAGCCGACTTTTGCTCTTGAAGCACCGGGACATCATCAGAAGCCGGTTTTGCTTTTGGCACTTCCAACACTGCTGGGTTTGGCAAACCTACTTGAGTCAGCACATGAGCTTTCTCTTTAGCAAAGTAACCTAACCCTAAGCTGGTTATGAAGAAACCGGCGGCAAGTATAGCAGTAAACTTACTAAGAAAGGTAGAGGAACCTTGGCTTCCGAACACAGTATTTGAAGCACCTGCACCGAAAGACGCACCAGCATCCGCACCTTTACCCTGTTGCAACAAAACCAGGGCAACTACGCCCAAGGCAGCCAACAGATGAAAAACGACTACGACTGTTTCCAGCATTTTTTCAGTTTCCCGCGGCGCGACAAATCGCACCGAACTCATCTGCATTCAGGGAAGCTCCACCAATGAGCCCCCCATCGATATCCGGCATGCCGAACAGTTCGACCGCATTGGCCGCCTTCACGCTGCCGCCGTATAGAAGCCGCACACCTTGTGCGACTTCAGAATTCTCTGCCGCTAACTGAGCACGGATGGCTGCGTGCACATCCTGCGCCTGTTGCGGTGTAGCAGTCAGCCCGGTGCCAATGGCCCAGACCGGCTCGTAAGCAATTACCGCCTTTGCGAACGCACCAACACCCAGCTCCTCGATGATGCTGCCAAGCTGACGCGAGACAACCTCAAGAGTCTTGCCCGATTCACGCTGCTCAAGGGTCTCCCCAATACACAACACCGGAATCAAGCCACAAGCCTGCGCTGCTGCGAACTTGCGATTGAGTGTCCCATCACGCTCGCCCATCATCTGACGGCGCTCGGAGTGCCCGACAAGCACATAGGAACAACCCGCATCAACCAGCTGACTCGGTGCAATCTCACCGGTCAACGCACCTTGCATGGCTTCCACCGCGGAGTTCTGCGCGCCGACCTGAATCGACTTACCTTTCAAGCCATCCACCACTTGGGTGATATGCAAGCAAGGCGGGAACACCGCGATATCAACACCGCTAGGCAAGGCCAAGTGACGAAGGCCATTGATCAGCTCAGCGACACTGGCGCGGGTACCGTGCATCTTCCAGTTACCAGCTACCATAGTGCGACGCATGCTGTACCTCGTCGGTCAAAGTGGGCGCAGATGTTACCCAACCACATCATCACTGGCAAGCCGAATTCAGGCGCAAACTTCAGTTACCAGTTTTGCCAGGTCCTCGGCATGACCGCGAACCTGTATTTCGTCGTCACCTTCGACCATGACGCGCACCAAAGGCTCTGTGCCGGACTTGCGTAGCAATACCCGTCCACGACCAGCCATTGCCAGGGTCGCGCGCTCGCAAGCCTCTTTGACAGCAGGGTGCTCGATCGGGTTTTCCCCACCTGCGAAACGCACGTTCAGCAATACTTGCGGGCATTTGCGCAAAGCCTGACGCGCCTGGGCCAGGCTCTCTTCGCGGCGACGCAAAGCCAATAGCACCTGCAACGCCGCAATAATCGCGTCACCGGTGGTGGTGTGCTGGAAGCACACCACGTGCCCGGAGTTCTCACCACCTACCTGCCAGTTACGCTCCAGCAGCTCGGCGATCACATACCGGTCACCGACGTTGGCGCGAACAAAAGGAATACCCAGGTCTGCCAACGCCAGCTCAAGCCCCAGGTTGCTCATCAGCGTACCGACGACACCGCCTTGCAGCTTGTTACGCTCATGCAGGTCGCGGGCAATGATGAACAACAGATCATCGCCATCGACCACGGCACCCGTGTGGTCGACCATCAGCACACGGTCGCCGTCACCGTCGAAGGCAATCCCGAGGTCGGCATGCTCGGCCAGGACAGCGGCTTGCAACTGCTCCATATGGGTGGAGCCGCAGTTTTCGTTGATGTTCAATCCGTTGGGCTGAGCCGACAGCACTGTCACGTCTGCGCCCAACTCCTTGAATACGCTTGGCGCGACTTTGTAGGTCGCACCATGGGCGCAGTCGACAACAATCTTCAGGCCGGCAAAATTGGTGCTGGTTGGCACACTGCTCTTGCAGAACTCGATATAACGACCGGACGCGTCATTGATACGTGACACCTTGCCCAGCTTGCTGGACTCGACCACGGTCATCGGCGTATCCAACAATTCTTCGATCATCAGCTCAATCTCATCCGGCAACTTGGTGCCCTGGCCGGAGAAGAACTTGATGCCGTTGTCGTCGTGTGGATTGTGCGAAGCACTGATCACAATACCGGCCTCAGCGTGAAAGGTACGCGTCAGGTATGCAATCGCGGGCGTCGGCATTGGCCCCAGCAACATCACATCGGCGCCTGCGGCGGATAAGCCGGCCTCAAGCGCTGATTCAAACATGTACCCCGAAATCCGGGTGTCCTTGCCCACCAGGATGCGACACGCCCCCATGCTGCGGAACGCCATACCCGCCGCCCATCCAAGCTTGAGCATGAAATCAGGAGTAATCGGAAACTCGCCGACCCGACCACGGATACCGTCGGTGCCAAAGTATTTTTTAGTCATAAGTGCTCCATCATTCTTATTCGGCTGATTCCACAGCTGCAATCATGCGTACCACATCCACGGTCTCAGCAACGTCATGCACACGCAAGATGCGCGCACCCTTGGTCACCGCGAGCGCCGCCAGTGCAAGACCGCCGTACAACCGCTCACCCACCGGACGGCTCAATGCCAGCCCTATCATGCTCTTGCGCGAAACACCGACCAACAGGGGCCGACCAAGGGCATGCAAGGACTCCATGTGCTTGAACAAACTCAAATTGTGTTGCAGGGTCTTGGCGAAACCAAACCCCGGATCAAGGATGATCCTTTCCGGCGCAATACCTACCGCGACGCACTGGGCAACGCGCTCGGAGAGAAAACCACTCACTTCACCAACCAGGTCATCATAGTGCGGGCTGTCCTGCATATTGCCGGGCTCACCCAGCATATGCATCAAACACACCGGCAAACCGGTAGCTGCGGCTGCATCCAGGGCACCGTCGCGCCGCAGGGACCGCACATCGTTGATCAAGCCGGCACCTAATCGCGCAGTCTCACGCATCACGGCCGGGGTGGAGGTATCAACCGAAATGATCACATCCAACTCTCGAGCGATGCGCTCGACAATCGGCGCCACGCGCTCCAACTCCTCCAAAGGAGAAACTGCGCGAGCACCAGGCCGAGTCGATTCACCGCCCACATCAATCAAGGTCGCGCCAGCCGCCACCATAGCTTCTGCGTGGCGCAATGCAGCATCAAGCTGGCTGAAGCGGCCACCATCGGAAAAGGAGTCAGGGGTTACATTAAGAATGCCCATGACATGCGTATGGGCCAAATCAAGAACCCGGTTGCCGCAAGGCAACCGGGGGGAGGACGGAGCAAAAGTCATTTCAAACCTTAATGGTCAGCTGCCGGGCCACCGATTGGGGTTTCAGGACGTTCGTTCTGAACCACTGGCGGGGTGCCCGAAGTACCCGAACCACCTTCCCAATCACGAGGCTCACGAGGCGCCCGACCGGCCATAATGTCGTCGATCTGGTCTGCATCGATGGTCTCGTACTTCATCAATGCATCAGCCATTGCATCAAGCTTGTCGCGATTATCGGTCAGGATCTGCTTGGCCGTGCCATAGCACTGGTCAATGATACTGCGCACCTCAGAATCGATCAGCTTGGCTGTCTCACCAGAGAAACTGGCGTTTTGACCGCCGCCGCCACGCCCCAGGAATACTTCACCTTCTTCCTCGGCGTACATCAAAGGACCGAGTTTTTCCGACAACCCCCACTTGGTCACCATGTTCCGCGCAATCTGGCTGGCGCGCATGATGTCGTTGGAAGCCCCAGTGGTCACGCCGTCGAAGCCCAAGGTCATTTCTTCAGCAATTCGACCGCCGTACAGCGAGCAGATCTGGCTAATCAGCGCACGCTTGGAGAGGCTGTAACGATCCTCTTCCGGCAGGAACATGGTGACACCCAAGGCGCGACCACGAGGAATGATCGACACTTTGTAGACCGGGTCATGCTCAGGCACGACACGCCCCACAATAGCGTGGCCGGCTTCGTGGTAAGCAGTGTTCTGCTTCTCTTTTTCGGACATGACCATGGATTTACGCTCAGCGCCCATCATGATCTTGTCTTTCGCCAGCTCGAACTCTTTCATTTCAACGATGCGCTTGCCGGTACGGGCTGCAAACAGCGAAGCCTCGTTCACCAGGTTAGCCAGGTCAGCACCCGAGAACCCCGGGGTACCACGGGCAATCACAGCCGGTGCAACGTCGTCGCCCATTGGCACTTTGCGCATGTGCACTTTCAGGATTTGTTCGCGCCCACGGATGTCCGGCAGGCCAACCACCACCTGGCGGTCAAAGCGGCCTGGACGCAACAGCGCAGGATCCAGCACGTCCGGACGGTTGGTTGCCGCAATGACGATGATGCCGTCATTCATCTCGAAACCATCCATCTCGACCAGCAACTGGTTGAGGGTTTGCTCACGCTCATCATGACCACCGCCCATGCCAGCACCACGATGGCGACCAACGGCGTCGATTTCATCGATGAAGATGATGCATGGCGCATGCTTCTTGGCCTGTTCGAACATGTCGCGAACGCGGCTCGCACCGACACCGACGAACATTTCAACAAAGTCAGAACCGGAAATGGTGAAGAACGGTACCTTGGCTTCGCCGGCAATGGCCTTGGCCAGCAAGGTTTTACCGGTACCTGGAGGGCCGACCATCAGCACGCCGCGAGGAATACGGCCACCCAGGCGCTGGAATTTGCCTGGATCGCGCAAGAACTCAACCAACTCGCCGACTTCTTCCTTGGCTTCGTCGCAACCCGCTACGTCAGCCAGGGTGGTCTTCACCTGATCTTCAGAGAGCAGGCGCGCCTTGCTCTTGCCGAAGCTCATCGGCCCGCCCTTGCCTCCCGCACCGCCTTGCATCTGGCGCATGAAGAACATGAACACGGCAATGATCACCAGGATCGGGAAGCTTGCCACCAGGAGTTGAGTCCAGATGCTCTGCTGCTCAGGCTGCTTGCCTTCGACAACCACGTGGTTATCCACCAGGTCGCCGATCAGACCGTTGTCCTGAATTGCCGGACGAATGGTCTTGAAGCTATCGCCATCGTTGCGTTTGCCGGTGATCACGTAGCCATCAACCGCTACGCGCTCGACCTTGCCATCCTTAACTTGCTGGATGAAGTCGGAATAGTTGAGGGTCTGCGGCTCGTTAGGGCTGGAGAAGTTGTTCATCACCGTCACGAGGACAGCCGCGATGATCAACCACAGGATCAGATTCTTTGCCATATCGTTCAATTAACTACCCTCTGAAGCAAGCTCCGCTACTGGCGCGCGCTTCGCATGATATTCACCGGCCTAACTTACTACATTACCTACAACTCTGGCAGGCGCCGTCTGTAACCCTTTGTGAAACTTTGACTACACAATATTCGTAAAGCTTCGTGACGAAAGCGATATAAAAAAACCTATCGCCCTCCTCGAATTCCTCAAAAACGCTCTTCACTCGCCGCGCCTTCGACGCCACGGAAGCCGCGGCACAGCAGGTATTGCTCCCTGGACCGGTCCCGGGAAGAGTCTGGTTTACGCGTCTGCACCTTGTCGAACAACTTGCGGATGTTCTTGTGGTACTCGTCGAAACCCTCTCCCTGGAACACCTTCACCAGGAAATCGCCACCGGGACGCAACACCCGACCCGCCAAATCCAGCGCCAATTCGCAAAGGAACATGGCTCGTGGCATATCGACGGCCGGTAACCCACTCATATTGGGGGCCATGTCGGAAATCACAAGGTCTACCTGCGAATTTCCCACAGCCTCAAGGATCTGGGCGAGCACTGTGTCCTGGGTAAAGTCTCCATGAACAAAGGTCACGTCCGGGATGCTGTCCATTTCCAGGATGTCGGAAGCAATCAGGCGACCTTGACCACCAATCAGACGACTGGTCACCTGGGACCAGCCACCGGGGGCCGCGCCAAGATCGATGACGCTCATGCCTGGACGAATCAACTTGTCCTTGTCCTGGATCTCCAACAGCTTGTAGCTGGCCCGGGAACGATAGCCATCCTTTTGCGCCTTTTTGACGTAAGGATCGTTGAAATGCTCTTGCAGCCACTTAAGGCTAGTTTTGGAACGGGCCACGGGCCACCTCGAAAATAAAACGGGTCGTGATTAACTGGGCGGTCCCGGACTCGCTCGGGTAAACTGGCCGCCGCTTTTTACAAGATCAGACGCAGGGGTCAGATTATGCCGCTCACTCAAGAGCAGAAGAAACAGTACAAATCCATTGGCCACCATCTGAAACCAGTTCTGATTGTGGCAGACAACGGTTTGACTGAAGGTGTGTTAGCCGAACTTGAACGCGCACTGGGCGATCACGAACTGATCAAGATCAAGGTCAACATCCTTGACCGCGAAGCACGCCTGGCCGCCATTGCAGAACTGTGCAAGGTTGGCAAGGCGGACCTGGTTCAGGTCATCGGCAAGATGGCGCTGCTGTATCGCAAGAACTTCAGCGTCAACAAGCAACTGTCGAACGTACACCGCTTCAAGTAATACAAAGGGTCACGGGCGTGCTTCGCGCGCCCCGCCACTCCATCCCGGAGCAGGCTGTATAACCAGCACCAGGCCGGAGAACCCTAGCACAAGATAGCTGAATAGCTGCCAGCGCAACGCTTCCGGCAGCCAGACATGCACAATGCAATACATTGCACACGCATACAGCGCCATCAACAGCAGTTGGCCGCGAATATCCCGCCACAGACTCTCCAAGCCTTCAGCCTTGACCAGCACCAACGCCTGAAGCGCTACGCACGCCGCCGCGAAACCCACCAGCAGCGCACTCAGTAATCCATCGATTTCATCGATCAGCAACGGAGCCAGGCCAATCACGCCCAGCACCGGCAATACACCAAGATGTAACAACCATAGGCCGCCCACCCAAAGCATCTGGGCAAGCTGCCAAAGCATGGCGCCCGCACGAAGCGGGCGCCGCCTTTCAGATGTGACGAACTTCAACAATCTCGTACTCGATCACACCGCCTGGCGTTTTGACAGACACCACATCCCCCTCTTCCTTGGCGATCAAGGCACGGGCCAGTGGTGAGCCGACGGAGATCTTGCCGAGCTTGAAGTCAGCCTCGTCCTCTCCCACGATGTGGTAGACCACGCTCTCGTCAGTCTCGACGTTGGCGATCTCCACGGTGGTGCCGAAAATCACCTTGCCAGTGTGCGGAATAGTCGTGACGTCGATGATCACCGCATTCTGCATACGGCCTTCGATGTCACGGATCCGCGCCTCGACCATACCCTGCTGCTCACGAGCAGCGTGGTATTCGGCGTTTTCCTTCAAGTCACCCAGCTCGCGGGCCGTACCGATGTCCTGGCTCAGCTTTGGACGTACGACCTTGGTCAGATGGGCGTGCTCCTCTTCCAGGGCCTTGGCGCCCTGGACGGTCATTGGGTATTTGATCATGCCTTCAATCCTGCGTGTAGATCCTGCAAGCGACGCACGGTCTTTTCCGGACCGAACTTGAGCGCTTCGCAGATAGCTTCGCCAGCAGCAATAGTGGTGGTGCAGTAGATCTTGTGCTGCAAGGCATTACGGCGAATGGAGTAGGAATCCGCGATCGACTGGCGACCTTCGGTGGTATTGATGATCAGCGTGACTTCATCATTCTTGATCATGTCGACCACATGCGGACGGCCTTCCGTCACCTTGTTCACGCGGCGCACTTTCAAGCCGGCCGCTTCGATCAGCTTGGCGGTCCCGGCAGTTGCCACGATTTCAAAACCCAAGTTGATCAGATCACGGGCCACGCCTGCAACCAGCGGCTTGTCATCATCACGCACACTGATAAACGCAGTACCGCCGGTCGGCAGCACTTCGCTGGCGCCCATCTGGGCCTTGGCGAACGCTTCACCGAAGGTGTCGCCCACGCCCATCACTTCACCGGTGGACTTCATCTCCGGGCCCAGGATCGGGTCCACACCAGGGAATTTGGCAAATGGGAACACTGCCTCTTTCACACTGTAGAAGTTCGGAATGATTTCCTTGGTGAAGCCAATTTCCTTCAGGGTCTTACCAGCCATCACACGCGCAGCGATCATGGCCAGGGACACGCCGATGCACTTGGAAACGAACGGCACGGTACGCGAAGCACGCGGGTTGACTTCAATGACGTAGATGTCTTCGCCCTGCAGCGCCAACTGTACGTTCATCAGGCCGACAACACCCAACTCCAAGGCCATTTTCTTGACCTGCTCGCGCATCTCATCCTGGATATGTGCAGGCAACGAGTACGGCGGCAGCGAGCACGCGGAGTCACCGGAGTGAACGCCCGCCTGCTCGATGTGCTGCATGATCGCGCCGATGACCACGTCGGTACCGTCGCAAACTGCATCCACGTCCATTTCGATGGCGCAGTTGAGGAAGTGGTCCAGAAGCACCGGGCTGTCGTTGGACACTTTTACCGCATCACGCAGGTAACGCTTGAGCTCTTCTTCTTCGTAGACGATTTCCATGGCTCGGCCGCCCAGTACGTAGGACGGACGCACCACCAGCGGGTAGCCGATCTTGCTGGCTGCACGGATGGCCTCGTCTTCGCTGCGCACGGTAGCGTTTGGCGGCTGGCGCAGGTTCAGGCGCTCAACCATTTGCTGGAAGCGCTCACGGTCTTCGGCACGGTCGATGGCGTCTGGGCTGGTGCCGATGATTGGCACGCCGGCAGCCTCAAGGGCACGCGCCAGTTTCAGCGGGGTTTGGCCGCCGTACTGGACGATCACACCTTTTGGTTTCTCGACACGACAGATTTCCAACACGTCTTCCAACGTTACCGGCTCGAAGTACAGACGGTCTGAAGTGTCGTAGTCAGTGGAAACAGTTTCCGGGTTGCAGTTGACCATGATGGTCTCGTACCCGTCTTCGCGCAGCGCGAGGGCGGCGTGTACGCAGCAATAGTCGAATTCGATACCCTGGCCGATACGGTTCGGACCACCGCCCAGGATGATAATCTTGTCGCGGCCCGACGGCGCGGCCTCGCACTCTTCCTCGTAGGTGGAGTACAGGTACGCAGTGTCGGTGGCGAACTCGGCGGCACAGGTGTCAACGCGCTTGTAGACCGGGAAGATCTCCAGCTTGTGGCGATGCGTGCGCAGGTTTTTCTCAGTCACACCCAGCAGCTTGGCCAGGCGCTGGTCGGAGAAGCCTTTGCGCTTGAGGCGGAACATCATGTCGCGGTCGATGCTGGCCAGCCCCAGGGTCTTGACCTTCTCCTCTTCCTTGATCAGATCTTCGATCTGCACCAGGAACCACGGATCGATCATGTTCATGCCAAAGATGTCTTCGACAGTCATGCCGGCGCGGAAGGCATCAGCCACATACCAGATACGCTCGGCGCCCGGTACGGTCAGCTCACGCTTGAGGATGCTCATGCTTTCCGGATTGCTCAGGTCGAGCTTCTCGTCCAGGCCGCAAACGCCCACTTCCAGGCCACGCAGGGCTTTCTGCAAGGACTCCTGGAAGGTCCGGCCGATAGCCATGACCTCACCCACCGACTTCATCTGGGTGGTCAGGCGCGCGTCGGCCTTGGCGAACTTCTCGAAGGCAAAGCGTGGCAGCTTGGTCACGACATAGTCGATGGACGGCTCGAAGGACGCCGGCGTAGCGCCGCCCGTGATTTCGTTTTGCAGTTCGTCCAGGGTGTAACCGATAGCCAGCTTGGCGGCGATACGCGCAATCGGGAAACCGGTCGCTTTCGATGCCAGCGCCGAAGAACGCGATACACGCGGGTTCATCTCGATCACGACCATGCGGCCGGTGTCCGGGCAGATGCCGAACTGAACGTTGGAACCACCGGTTTCAACGCCGATCTCACGCAATACCGCCAAAGAGGCGTTACGCATGATCTGGTATTCCTTGTCCGTCAGGGTCTGCGCCGGAGCAACGGTGATCGAGTCACCGGTGTGCACACCCATCGGGTCGAAGTTTTCGATGGAGCAGACGATGATGCAATTGTCCTTTTTGTCGCGGACAACCTCCATCTCATACTCTTTCCAGCCAATCAGGGATTCGTCGATCAGCAGCTCTTTGGTCGGAGACAGGTCCAGGCCACGGGCGCAGATTTCTTCGAACTCTTCACGGTTGTAGGCAATACCACCACCGGTGCCGCCCATGGTGAAGGACGGACGGATAATGCACGGGAAGCCCAGCTTTTCGAGAACTGCGTTGGCCTCCTCCATGCTGTGGGCGATACCGGAGCGCGGACAGTCAAGGCCGATGGACTTCATGGCCTTGTCGAAGCGCGAACGGTCTTCAGCCTTGTCGATGGTGTCGGCGTTGGCGCCGATCATCTCTACGCCGAATTTTTCCAGGACGCCTTCGCGCTCCAGGTCCAGGGCGCAGTTCAATGCAGTCTGGCCGCCCATGGTCGGCAGCAGTGCGTCCGGACGCTCTTTCTCGATGATCTTGGCAACCGTCTGCCACTTGATCGGCTCGATGTAGGTAGCGTCGGCCATGTCCGGATCGGTCATGATGGTGGCCGGGTTGGAGTTCACCAGGATGACGCGGTAACCCTCTTCGCGCAGGGCTTTACAGGCCTGGGCGCCGGAGTAGTCGAATTCGCAGGCCTGGCCGATAACGATCGGGCCAGCGCCGAGAATCAGGATGCTTTTTATGTCTGTACGTTTTGGCATGGGTTTGTCACTCAAATCCGCAGGTCAGTCGGCAAGCCGTCTTGAACAATCTTCGAAGAGCCTGCAGGGGCCACCAAGGTAGGGGCCGCCCGCAGGCCGCTCAGTCAGCGTCGCTTGGCCATCTCATTGATGAAACGGTCGAACAGCGGTGCTACGTCGTTCGGGCCCGGGCTTGCTTCAGGGTGGCCCTGGAAGCTGAACGCGCTCTTGTCAGTACGCTCGATACCCTGCAGGGAACCGTCGAACAACGACTTGTGAATCGCGCGGACATTGCTCGGCAAGGTCGCTTCATCCACCGCAAAACCGTGGTTCTGGCTGGTGATCATCACAACGCCGGTGTCCAGGTCCTGCACAGGGTGGTTGGCGCCGTGATGACCATGACCCATTTTCAGGGTCTTGGCACCGGAGGCCAGCGCCAGCAGCTGGTGACCGAGGCAGATGCCAAATACCGGAATCTCGGTTTCCAGCACTTCCTTGATGGCCTGGATGGCGTAGTCACAAGGCTCCGGATCACCCGGGCCGTTGGACAGGAACACGCCGTCAGGTTGCAGGGCCAGCACGTCGCTGGCAGGCGTTTGCGCCGGCACCACGGTCACGCGGCACCCACGCTCGACCAGCATACGCAGGATGTTGTACTTGACGCCGTAGTCGTATGCGACCACGTGATACGGCAGGTCAGCCGCTTCGATAGTCTCGTGGCTGTCGGTCTTCAAGTCCCAGACAGTGGAGCGCCACTCGTACTGCTCCTTGGTGCTGACGACTTTCGCCAGGTCCATGCCTTTCAGGCCTGGGAAGCCTTGCGCTGCAGCAATCGCCGCGGCTTCGGAAATATTGTCACCGACCATGATGCAGCCATTCTGCGAGCCCTTTTCACGCAGGATGCGCGTCAGGCGGCGCGTATCGATACCGGCGATCGCCACAACGTTGTTGGCTTTCAGGTAATCGGACAGCGACATCGTGTTACGCCAGTTGCTCGCAACCAGTGGCAGATCACGAATGACCAGACCCGCCGACCAGACACGATCAGACTCAACGTCTTCCGGCGTAGTACCGGTGTTGCCGATGTGCGGATAGGTCAGGGTAACGATCTGTTGGGCGTAGGAAGGATCGGTAAGGATTTCCTGATAGCCGGTCATGGCGGTGTTAAACACCACCTCTCCAACGGTTTGACCGTCGGCTCCAATGGCTTCGCCGCGAAAAATGCTGCCATCAGCAAGGGCGAGTATGGCTGGCTTAGTCAAGAAGACCTCCCGTAAATAAAGCCTGAAAGGGCGATCGCAGGTTGTAAAAAAGCGGAGTGACGTATGGACACGTCACCCCGCTTCTTCACTGAATTATTCTGCGCGCTTTTAGTGGACACACTAAAGCTGTAGCTTACAGAAAAAGGCTTTTTTGGTCCACCGCTAATGAGCCTTAAAGGCAGGAGAATGCGACGGGACGTCGCTTAGCGGGTAAAAACGGGGCCTTAGGATAATCCCGAGGCCCGGTTTTAGCTACTGCTTAGTGCAGATCCAACACATCGCGCATGTCGTACAGACCAGGCTCGCGACCTTCCAACCAGAGCGCGGCACGCACCGCGCCCTTGGCGAATGTCATGCGACTGGAAGCCTTGTGAGTGATTTCCAGGCGCTCACCCTCGGTAGCAAACAAGACCGTGTGGTCGCCTACGACATCACCGCCACGGACGGTCGCAAAACCAATGGTGTCACGTGCACGCGCACCGGTATGCCCTTCGCGACCGTAAACCGCCACCTTGGACAGGTCACGCCCCAGCGCGTCGGCAATAGCCTCACCCATGCGCAGTGCGGTACCCGACGGCGCATCGATCTTGTGACGGTGATGCGTCTCGATAATCTCGATATCCGCCTCATCCCCCAACACCCGCGCCGCCATGTCCAGCAACTTGAGCGACAGGTTCACGCCGACACTGAAGTTGGCTGCGAAGACGACGGGAATATCCTTACCCGCCTCCTCCAACAACTGCTTCTGCTGCGCAGTCAAACCCGTGGTACCAATCACCATCGCCTTGCCCGCCTTGCGGCAGAACGCGAGGTTTTTCAGCATCACCTCCGGCAGGGTGAAGTCGATCAGCACATCGAATTCGTCAGCCACCTGCTCCAGGCTGCCTGACAATGAGACACCGATACGCCCCAGCGAAGCCAACTCACCCGCATCCGCACCGATCAACGTGCTACCGGGACGAACAATCGCCGCGGTCAGCCCAGAGGCCGGGGAGCGCTGCTGCACCGCCTCGACCAGCGTCTTGCCCATGCGCCCGGCAGCGCCCATTACGGCTATACGTCGCATACTCACTTCCTTACAGGTCGCCGAAGAAGCGCTTCACGCCTTCGAAAAAGCCAGTGGTTTTCGGCGAATGCGTGTCATCGCCCTCCAGCGAACTGCGGAACTCCTCAAGCAGTTCACGCTGACGGCGACCCAGATTGACGGGAGTCTCCACGGCCACACGACACATCAAGTCGCCAGCACCGCCACCGCGCACCGGCGCTACGCCCTTGCCACGAATACGGAACTGCTTGCCGGTCTGCGTACCTTCAGGGATCTTGAGCTTGACCCGACCGTCCAGGGTCGGAATCTCCAATTCGCCACCCAAGGCTGCATCGACAAAACTGATCGGCACTTCACAGAACAGGTGCTTGCCGTCGCGCTGGAAGATCGAGTGCTCGCGCACATTGATCACCACGTACAGGTCGCCCGTAGGACCGCCCTGGGTACCGGCCTCACCCTCACCCGACAGACGAATACGGTCTCCGGTATCCACACCCGCCGGCACCTTTACCGCCAGGGTCTTGTACTCTTCGACGCGGCCTTCGCCATGGCAGGAATCGCACGGATCGGAAATGATCTTGCCCTGCCCATGGCAACGCGGACAGGTCTGCTGCACCGAGAAGAAACCCTGCTGCATACGGACCTGGCCGATACCGCCGCACGTCGGGCAAGTAATCGGCGCAGAGCCTTTCTTGGCACCCGAACCATCACACGGCTTGCAGTTAACCAGCGTCGGTACGCGAATATTGACGCTGGTGCCGCGTACAGCTTCTTCCAGGTTCAGCTCCAGGGTGTAACGCAAGTCGCTGCCACGCTGGGCACCACCGCGCTGACCACCCCGGCCACCACCAAAGAAGTCACTGAATACATCACCGAAAATATCGGAGAAGTTCTGACCGCCAAAACCGGCACCGCCGCCCCCCATGCTCGGATCGACACCGGCATGCCCATACTGGTCGTAGGCCGCACGCTTATTGGGATCAGACAGACATTCGTAGGCCTCATTGGCCTCTTTGAACATGTCTTCGGATTCTTTGCTATCCGGATTACGGTCCGGGTGGTGCTTCATTGCCAGGCGACGGTAAGCCTTTTTCAGGTCCGCCTCGCTGGAGCCGCGCTCCACACCCAATACTTCGTAATAGTCACGCTTTGCCATAAGTCTTTGCACTCTTAAGGACGTTCAGCCAGACCCTCCTGAGCCTGGCTAAACTCGTTGAGCCCCAATACAGGCCCGGACCCAACTCACGTCAATTCAACGATCCTGGTCATTACTACTTTTTAGCCAGGGACCCGGCCAAAAACGCGGTATTTATTGCTCGGAAAGCAGGAGCATCCCCGATCACACCGCCAACATCCGAACGCTGTCGCATGCTGTAAAAATTCACATACCCCAGACACGCCAACGCGGGAGCAAGCTCCCGCGCGGCGACATCCTACCAGTCACCGCTTGATAGCGGTCAACCGGGCGACCAACTTACTTCTTGTCTGTAACTTCTTCGAACTCGGCATCGACAACATCGTCTTTAGCTTCAGGCTCTGCCTTTTGAGCAGCACCGTCAGCTGGCTGAGCCTGTTCGGCGTACATTTTTTGAGCCACTGGCGCGGAGACTTTCGACAATTCTTCAACCTTGGCTTCAATGGCAGCCTTGTCGTCGCCTTTGACAGCGGCTTCCAGGGCAACTACAGCAGCTTCGATCGCAGCCTTCTCTTCAGCGGTCACTTTCTCGCCAGCATCAGCGATCATTTTGCGTGTCGAGTGAACCAGTGCGTCGCCCTGGTTGCGGGCACCTGCCAGCTCTTCGAACTTCTTGTCAGCTTCAGCATTGGTTTCAGCATCACGGATCATCTGTTGAATTTCTTCATCAGAAAGACCGGAGTTGGCCTTGATGGTGATCTTCTGCTCTTTGCCGGTAGCCTTGTCTTTCGCACCTACGTGCAGAATGCCGTTGGCGTCGATATCGAAGGTCACTTCGATTTGTGGCACGCCACGTGGTGCTGGTGGAATCTCAGCCAGGTCGAACTTGCCCAGGGACTTGTTCTGAGCAGCCTGCTTACGCTCACCTTGCAGCACGTGAATGGTCACAGCACCCTGGTTATCATCAGCCGTCGAGAACACCTGGGATTTCTTGGTAGGAATCGTGGTGTTTTTCTCGATCAGCGCAGTCATCACGCCACCCATGGTTTCGATACCCAGGGTCAGCGGGCTTACGTCCAGCAGCAACACGTCTTTCACGTCACCGGCCAATACCGCGCCCTGGATGGCAGCACCCATGGCAACCGCTTCGTCCGGGTTCACATCTTTACGCGCTTCTTTGCCGAAGAACTCGGTAACCAACTTCTGAACCAGTGGCATACGGGTCTGACCGCCTACCAGGATCACGTCGTTGATCGCACCAACATCAATACCGGAGTCTTTCAGCGCAATGCGGCATGGCTCGATGGTGCGTTGAACCAGGTCTTCGACCAGCGCTTCCAACTTGGCGCGAGAGATCTTCACGTTCAAGTGCTTAGGACCGGTGGCGTCTGCAGTGATGTACGGCAGGTTAACGTCGGTCGACTGAGCGGAAGACAGCTCGATCTTGGCTTTCTCAGCAGCTTCTTTCAGGCGCTGCATCGCCAGAGGGTCACCCTTGAGGTTCATGCCGCTTTCTTTCTTGAATTCGTCAACGAGGTAGTCGATCAGACGAATGTCAAAGTCCTCACCACCCAGGAAGGTGTCGCCGTTGGTGGCCAACACTTCGAACTGGTGCTCGCCGTCTACTTCAGCGATCTCGATCACGGAAACGTCGAACGTACCGCCACCCAGGTCATAAACGATCACGGTATGATCGCCCTTGGCCTTGTCCATACCGTAAGCCAGAGCAGCTGCGGTCGGTTCGTTGATGATACGTTTTACATCCAGGCCCGCGATGCGGCCGGCGTCTTTGGTCGCCTGGCGCTGGCTGTCGTTGAAATAGGCTGGAACGGTGATCACCGCCTCAGTCACTGTCTCACCCAGGTAATCTTCGGCAGTCTTCTTCATCTTCTTCAAGATTTCAGCCGAGATTTGCGGTGGCGACATTTTCTGGCCATTTACTTCAACCCAGGCGTCACCGTTGTCAGCCTTGGCGATCTTGTAAGGGACCATTTTGATGTCTTTCTGTACGACTTCTTCGTCGAACTTACGACCGATCAGGCGCTTCACCGCGTACAGGGTGTTATGCGGGTTGGTCACAGCCTGGCGCTTGGCCGACTGGCCAACCAGGATTTCACCATCGTTGGCGTAAGCGATGATCGACGGCGTGGTACGCGCGCCTTCGGCGTTTTCGATTACTTTTGCAACGCCGTTTTCCAACACGGAGACGCAGGAGTTGGTGGTCCCCAGGTCAATACCGATAATTTTGCCCATGATTTACTCTCCCGAAACTTGAATTTGGTTGCCGCAGCAGTGGTGGCTAACTGCGGTAGCACTTAAACGCTTGACTTATAAATGGGGGCCTTGCGGCGGATTTCAAGCCTGCTCATCAATAGAAGGTGCAACGGGTGCAGGAGCCTTGCTCACTACCACCATTGCAGGGCGCAACAGGCGACCGTTGAGCTGATAGCCCTTCTGGAACACTTTCAACACACTGTTGGGTTCGAGGTCGTGGCTTTCTTGCATGGCCATGGCCTGGTGAAGCTCAGCGCTGAACGGTTCGCCGCCTTGCGGATCAATGGCTTCCAGCTGATAACGCTTCAGGGTGTCCTGAAACATTTTCAGGGTCAGTTCGATCCCTTCGCGCATCGGGCGGATGTTTTCGTCATCCGGGTTGGACAACTCGAGGCCACGCTCCAGGCTGTCAATAATTGGCAGCAGGTCGCCCGCGAACTTTTCCAGCCCGAACTTGTGAGCTTTTTCTACGTCCTGCTCGGCACGGCGGCGGACGTTCTGCAGATCGGCGGCAACACGCAAAGACTGATCCTGCGCAGCGGCCAACTGCTCTTCGAGCACTTGCACACGAGTTGCCAGTTCATCACCGACAGCCGAATTGGCGTCCGGAGTTTGCGTATCCTGCGTCTGTTCGTCAGCCATAGATTTCTCCTTTCAAAATCATGCGCGAACTCAACTCGCGCTTCTGTTCCGGTATATGGGGCCACAATTTCCAGGTTCAAGGGTGCAGGCTCTACCAAAAGTCTTTCGCCTGCCCCAGATCAACTTCGACCCGATCATTCTCCTTTGCACTAAAAAACCCGGGCGACCGAGCAAATTGAGCTAAGCATCAGGATTGTCAGCCCAGAACAAAACACTGTATAAATAACCAGACCTAAAGCCTGGGAGCGGCCGTCATGCTCGTGCACCTGTCTGTACACAACTACGCCATCGTTGAACATCTGGATCTCGAACTGGATCGCGGGATGAGCGTAATCACAGGCGAAACCGGCGCCGGCAAGTCAATCATGCTCGACGCCCTGGGCCTGACCCTGGGCGACCGCGCCGACAGTGGCGTGGTGCGCCCCGGCGCGGATAAGGCCGACATTCTGGCCACCTTCGACCTCGCGGACATCCCCGAAGCCGAAGCCTGGCTGGTCGAGCGCGACCTTAATAACGACGGTCCGTGCATCCTGCGCCGAGTCATCACCGCCGAGGGCCGCTCGCGCGGCTATATCAATGGAACCCCCTGCCCCCTTGGCGACCTGAAGGCCCTGGGTGAACTGCTGATTGACATCCATAGCCAGCATGAACACCAATCCCTGCTCAAAACCGACACCCACCGCCGCCTGCTTGACGAGTACGCTGGCGCCACCGACCTTGCCCGACAGGTACAACTGGCCGCCCAGCGCTGGCGCCAGACCCGACAGGAGCTGGAGCGACTGTCCAATTCCGGTGACGAGCAACGCGCTCGCCATCAATTGCTCAGCTATCAGCTTGAAGAGCTGGAAAGCCTGGGTCTTGGCGAAACCGAGCTGGAACAACTGGAACAGGAACACAAGAACCTCACCAACGCCGAAACCCTGCTGTCTATCTGCCGCCAGGTAGTGGAGCAATGCAGCGAGAGCGATTCCGGCAATGTGCTCAATGCGCTCACGGCCAGCCTCAACCGACTGTCCAGTGTTAACAGCGCCTCAAGCTCACTGAATGAAGCCACCACCCTGCTGACCAGTGCGCAAATCCAGGTAGAAGAAGCCGTCGGCGAACTCAATCGCTTTCTTGATCATTTCGACGCTGACCCGGCGCGGCTGCAGGAAATAGAAGAGCGCCTGGACACCATCTATACGCTGGCGCGCAAACATCGAATCCAGCCCACCGAAGTGGCAACCATGCAGCAGAAGCTGCTGGATGAAATCGAGACCCTGAACGCGAATGACGAATCCATTGAGCGACTGGGCCAAGAGCTCGGCTCTTTTGCCCGCCACTATCAGGAGAAGGCCCGCGAGCTGAGCGATCTGCGCCAACAGGCCGCCACCAGCCTGGCTGGCGCCGTCGAGCAGGAAATTCAGCGCCTGGGCATGCCGGGCGGGCGCTTTACCATCGAGTTGCGCACCAACGCCAGCAATGAACTGCAGCCCTACGGCCTGGAGCAGGTAGAACTACTGGTCAGCGCCAACCCGGGGCAACCGCTCAAGGCACTGGCAAAGGTGGCGTCTGGTGGTGAGCTGTCGCGAATCAGCCTGGCGATCCAAGTGATTACCGCGCAAACCTCACGGGTACCGACACTGGTGTTCGATGAAGTAGACGTAGGTATCGGTGGCCCCACGGCGGAAATTGTGGGTCAGTTACTGCGCCGCCTGGGGGATCGCGGCCAGGTGCTGACCGTTACTCACTTGCCACAAGTGGCGGCTCAAGGACATCAGCACTTGTTTGTGCACAAGGTGAGAGACAGCGAAGCGACACACACAGCGGTATCCAAGCTGAACAAGTCGGAGCGCGTGGAAGAAGTGGCGCGGATGCTCGGAGGGATCGACCTGACCAAAGAATCTTTGGCACACGCGAAGAAAATGGTCGTAGCCGCCAAGGCCTGAGCCGAGCTTTTCCTTATTATAGAAAGCACGAAGGCGACCCCAGGGTCGCCTTCGATCGTTTCGCAGAGCAATTCTGCGTCGCTTTTTACTTTTTCTTACGGATGTACAACACAAGATTGTGGTCGACCAAATCGAAACCATGCTCCTCAGCAATTTCGTGCTGGAGCTTTTCGATTGCCGGGCTGGTGAACTCGATAACCTCATTGGTATCCAGGTCAACCATGTGGTCGTGATGACCACCGTCAGCCAATTCGAACACTGCATGACCGCCGTCGAAATTATGACGAACCACCAGCCCTGCGGCTTCAAACTGGGTCAGTACACGGTAAACCGTGGCCAGGCCGACGTCCTCGTTAGACTCCATCAGCGCCTTGTAAACATCCTCGGCACTCATGTGGCGCTGCTCAGCAGAATCGAGCATTTGTAGAATCTTGACTCGTGGCAGAGTCACTTTAAGACCGGCTTTGCGTAGTTCGCTATTTTCAACCATGGTTAGCTTTCTCGCGGATGCTGCTTCGCAGCTTCTCTTAATACGGGTATGATCGGCGTTTACGTTGTCCCAGCCAAGATAGTGGAAGTCGCCCACCGATGCAAAACACCAAGCTCTTGCTAACCAGTTTCACCTTTGTGGGACTGCTCGCACTCGCCGGTTGTTCATTCCCCGGGGTTTACAAAATCGACATCCAGCAGGGCAATGTCGTCACGCAGGACATGATAGACCAGTTACGCCCGGGAATGACCCGACGGCAAGTACGGTTTATTATGGGCAACCCCCTGCTGACCGACACTTTCCAC
The DNA here is from genome assembly GCF_052112325.1 of Pseudomonas sp. Yb2C2. NCBI lineage: Bacteria > Pseudomonadati > Pseudomonadota > Gammaproteobacteria > Pseudomonadales > Pseudomonadaceae > Pseudomonas > Pseudomonas sp. Yb2C2. Next base: position 67,751 of record NZ_JAVAJK010000028.1, read on the forward strand.
GCCGATCGCTGGGATTATCTCTATAGCCTGCAGCCTGGTGGCGGTGAACGCCAACAGGAGCGTGTCAGCGTCATTTTCAATGGCAATGACCAGCTTGTCAGCCTGTCGGGTGACTTCATGCCAGGCGTAAGCCGTGATCAAGCGCTGCTCGGCAACGATAACGGCACAAACGTGACTGCCCCTGTGCAGGAAAGCGAGAAGCCGAAGTCAGAAGTACCGGCCAAGCCAGGCTCCTTGCTCGACAAGATCCAGAAAGACGTCGACGGGGTCGAAACGGTCCCTGTCCCGACGCCTCAGCCTCTGGACACCAGCCCGCAGTAACATTGCGGCGCATATAAAAAGCCCGGCATGCCGGGCTTTTTGTTACCTGTCATTCAACCAGCTTATGGATGCTGCCGCTTCGCCAACGCCGCCCTGGCGGCACGCAGCCTGCGCACTTCTTTAGGGTCCACAAGCAAGGGCCGATAGATTTCAATGCGATCGCCCGATTGTACGGGGCGCACCTCAGCATCAGTGACGACCTTACCGAATACCCCCAAGGGGCAAGCAGCCAGATCCAGTTCAGGAAACTGCATAGCCATCCCTGACAACTGCACTGCTGCACGCAGACTGGTTCCCGAAGCCACCGTCAGCGCCAGCAGAACCTGGCGATCCTCGGCGGCATAAACCACCTCGATCTCAACCATGCAATTGCTTGGCTCGCTGGCAGAATGCATCCACCAGGGTATTGGCCGCCTGATTGAACAACGGCCCCAATGTGGCCCGCACAATCGGCCCAGCGTAATCAAACGACAAATCCAGGCTGATCTTGCAGGCCTTGTCGGTAAGCGCCTTGAAAACCCATACACCATGCAGCTGGGTAAACGGCCCTTCCTGCAAATTCATTTCAATGGACTTGCCCGGCACCAGCGCATTCCGCGTAACAAAGTGCTGACTGAGCCCGCCTTTCGCCACCCCAACACTGGCAACCATATGTTCATCACTGCTTTCCAGCACCTCGGCAGTTGAGCACCAAGGCAGGAATTCCGGGTAACGCGCCACGTCGTTGACCAGGTCATAGAGCGCCTGCGCCGGATAGGGCAGCAGGGCCGAACGTTGAATATGCGTCGTCATGTGTGCGTGATTTCCACAGCTGAGCGGCAAACATCGCGAAACAACAGTCCGATCCGCGAAAGAAAAAAACCAAAGAACTGCCGGTATTGTCCGGGATTCGACCAACACGCTCAAGCACGCAGGTTGACCGTAGCCGACACGCTCGCAACTCCCTATAATGCCGCCCCTATGGCTAAACAAAAGAAACACCCCACAGGGACCATCGCGCAAAATAAAAAAGCGCGACACGATTACTTCATCGAACATCGGTTCGAGGCTGGTCTGGTCCTGGCCGGCTGGGAAGTAAAGAGTCTGCGTGCCAGCAAGTTGCAACTGGTCGACAGCTACGTATTGCTCAAGGATGGCGAGGCATGGCTGCTCGGCAGTCATATCACCCCGCTGACAACCGCGAGCACCCACGTGATTGCCGACCCGGTGCGCACGCGCAAACTATTGCTCAATGCCCGCGAACTGGAAAAGCTCGCCGCAGCCGTACAGCAGAAAGGCTATGCCTGTATCTGCCTGTCCTGGTATTGGAGCAAGCACCTGGTCAAGTGCGAGATCGCACTGGGCAAGGGCAAGAAGGAATACGATAAGCGTGATACTGAGCGCGAACGCGATTCCAACCGCGAACTGCATCGCGCGGTGCGCAACAAGGGCAAGGAAGAATAATCCTTGTAACGATGTAGCCTCGGGACTTCCCCCGGCTACATCCCCTTGCGCCGCTCCGCCCGCGCCACGCGCTGAACCTCCTGACGTACTTCCTCCAACACTTCCTGCACGTACTCCAGGTGACGTGTCGAGACTTCTCGCGCCTGTTCTGCCCGGCCCTCGATAATCGCCATGTACAGCTCCCGGTGCTGACTGATCAGCATGTCGCGTGTCTCCGTACGTTGCTGATACATGCCGCCAATATTGGTCACCACGTTACGCTTGAGCAGGTCGAACAAACCGCGAATGGTGTGCAGCAACACCGCGTTATGGCTGGCCTCCGCAATGGCCAGGTGGAACTGTGCATCCGCAGCCCCCTCCTCGACCCGACTCACTTCATCAACGCGGGCATAGCAATCCTGCAACGCCTCGAATGCAGCGGTCAGCCGCTCACGGTCGACCTCAGTAGCTCGCAATGCTGCGTAATAAGCACAGGACGCTTCAAGGGTCTGGCGAAACTCCAGCAGGTCACGCTGGGCCTCGGGATTGTTTTCCAACAGGTGCAGCAACGGATCGCTGAACGTCGAACCCAGTGACTCGGCAACATAATTGCCCCCACCCTGACGGCTCACCAACAAGCCCTTGGCCGCCAGCTTCTGAATCGCCTCCCTCAACGAAGGACGCGACACACCAAACTGTTCAGCCAAAGCGCGCTCGGCCGGCAAGCGCTCACCCGACTTCAACGTGCCCTCAAGGATCATCCCCTCAAGCTGCTCGACTATATCGTCAGACAAACGGCGCTGACGCACCTGATCAAACCCCATAACTTACTCCCCACCATCCCGACCACTCGCCGGGGCCTCTATTCTGGCCTATCGCCGCCCTTCCAGCACCTATCAGAACCGCTTCGATTCACCCGATCAAACCACCTCGCCTGCCGGGCTACGACCAAAGTTTCGCGAGCGGCAAATTGACACATCCCGCGAAGACTTTTAACCTAGCCTCCAGCGATTGTAAATTGGTATTACCAATTATCCAAGTCGACTATGAAGTGCCTGACCAACAACAATTAGGGGCCACCCCATATGCAAACCTGGCAACAGCTCTACAGCCCGCTCGGCAGCCTCGGCCTGTCCGCACTGGCCGCCGTTATTCCGATCGTGTTTTTCTTCCTGGCTCTGGCCGTGTTTCGCCTCAAAGGCCACGTGGCCGGCAGCATCACGCTGGCGTTGTCGATACTGGTAGCGATCTTTGCCTTCCACATGCCAGTGGACATGGCGCTGGCCGCCGCTGGCTACGGTTTTGCCTATGGCCTGTGGCCTATTGCCTGGATCATTGTCGCGGCGGTGTTTCTCTACAAACTCACCGTCAAGAGCGGCCAGTTCGAGATCATCCGCAGCTCTGTCCTGTCGATCACCGATGACCAGCGCCTGCAGGTGCTGTTGATCGGCTTCTGCTTCGGCGCATTCCTGGAAGGTGCTGCCGGTTTCGGCGCCCCCGTGGCGATTACCGCCGCACTGCTGGTAGGCCTGGGCTTCAACCCGCTGTACGCGGCCGGCCTGTGCCTGATTGCCAACACCGCACCCGTCGCCTTTGGCGCCTTGGGAATTCCGATCATCGTTGCCGGGCAAGTGACCGGAATCGATGCATTCAAGATCGGCGCCATGACTGGCCGCCAACTGCCGCTGCTGTCGCTGTTCGTGCCGTTCTGGCTGGTCTTCATGATGGACGGCCTGCGCGGCGTTCGCGAAACCTGGCCAGCTGCGCTGGTCGCGGGCCTGAGCTTTGCCATCACCCAATACTTCACGTCCAACTTCATCGGCCCGGAACTGCCGGATATCACCTCGGCCCTGGCCAGCCTGATCTCTCTGACCCTGTTCCTGAAAGTATGGCAACCCAAACGCACTGCGGGCGCGCAGATTGCCGGTGCCACTTCCGACGCAGCGATTACCGCCAGCGCCGGCGGCTTCGGCCTGCCGCGCAGCACCGTCGCCTCACCTTACAGCCTGGGGCAGATCTTCAAGGCGTGGTCACCGTTCCTGATCCTCACCGTGCTGGTCACCATCTGGACCCTCAAACCGTTCAAGGCGATGTTCGCCGCAGGCGGCTCGATGTACAACTGGGTATTCAACTTCGCGATCCCGCACCTGGATCAAATGGTGATCAAGGTTGCACCCATCGTGACCAACCCGACTGCGATCCCAGCGATATTCAAGCTGGACCCGATTTCAGCGACCGGTACCGCTATTTTCTTCTCGGCACTGATCTCGATGCTGGTCCTGAAGATCAACATCAAGATTGGTCTTACCACTTTAAAAGAGACCTTCTACGAGTTGCGGTGGCCGATCCTGTCTATCGGCATGGTGCTGGCATTCGCCTTTGTCACCAATTACTCCGGCATGTCTTCGACCATGGCGCTGGTATTGGCTGGCACTGGTGCAGCCTTCCCGTTCTTCTCGCCGTTCCTAGGCTGGCTGGGGGTTTTCCTGACAGGCTCCGACACATCGTCCAACGCCCTGTTCAGCTCGTTGCAAGCCACCACGGCGCACCAGATCGGCGTCAACGACACGCTTCTGGTCGCTGCAAACACCAGCGGCGGCGTGACCGGCAAAATGATTTCGCCGCAATCGATCGCCGTGGCTTGCGCCGCTACCGGACTGGTGGGTAAAGAATCCGACCTGTTCCGCTTCACCCTCAAGCACAGCCTGTTCTTCGCCACGATCGTCGGGCTGATCACCCTGGCCCAGGCTTACTGGTTTACCGGCATGCTGGTGCACTAAAGCCGTAGCAATAGGGTCATAACCGACGCCAGGCTATAACTTCGGCGTCGGCTTTGCGCAATCGTGTCAATACGGCGCCCGGGGGGTGCTGATCCTGGAGGACCAATGAGTCTGCCTGCCGCTTTCCTTGCTGACGTCGCACAGCTGATCCCACAAGATCGACGTTTCGACGATCCACTTTCCACCCTCGCATTCGGCACCGACGCCAGCTTTTACCGATTGGTCCCACAACTGGTGATCCGCGTCGAATCGGAAGACGAAGTGGTGGCGCTGCTGCAACTGGCCCAGCGTGAACGTGTGCCGGTAACCTTCCGCGCAGCCGGCACCAGCCTGTCCGGGCAAGCGATAAGCGACTCGGTACTGATCGTGCTGGGGGACAATTGGAACGGCCGTGAGATTCGCGGGCAAGGCACTCAGATCCGCCTGCAACCCGGCGTGATCGGCGCACAGGCCAACGCCTGGCTGGCGCCATTCGGGCGCAAGATCGGCCCAGACCCGGCGTCGATCAATGCCTGCAAGATCGGCGGAATCGTCGCCAACAACGCGAGTGGCATGTGCTGCGGTACGGCGCAGAACACCTACCACACCCTGGCCGGAATTCGTCTGGTCCTGGCCGATGGCAGCCGCCTCGATACAGAAGACGCAAGCAGCGTTACGGCGTTTCGTGAACAGCACGGCGCACTGCTCGAGCGCCTGGCCACACTCGGCAGTGAAACGCGGGCAAACGCTGAATTGGCAGCAAAAATCCGCCACAAATACCGTCTGAAAAATACCACCGGCCTGTCACTCAACGCCCTGGTGGATTTTGATGAACCGCTGGATATCCTCAGCCATTTGTTGGTGGGCTCCGAGGGTACCCTCGGTTTCATCAGCGCAGTCACCTACGACACCGTGATCGACCACCCGAACAAGGCGTCGGCGTTGATCGTATTTCCGGATGTGGAGACCTGCTGCAACGCAGTCACCATCCTGAAAACCCAACCGGTGTCGGCTGTCGAGTTGCTGGACCGACGCAGCATGCGCTCGGTGCAGAACAAACCGGGCATGCCCGCATTCGTACAGCACTTATCAGAAAGTGCCTGCGCCCTGCTGATTGAATCCCGCGCCGCATCGCCCTCATTGCTGCATGAACAATTGGCGCTGATCATGGCGTCGCTGGCCGGTTTCCCGGTGGAGAAACAGGTCGACTTCACCGAAGACCCTGTGGAAAACGCCCGCCTGTGGGCCATCCGCAAGGACACCTTCCCCGCCGTAGGTGCTGTACGCAAAACCGGCACCACGGTGATCATCGAAGACGTCACCTTCCCGGTCGAGCAACTGGCCATTGGCGTGAACCGCTTGATCGAACTGTTCGACAAACATCACTACGACGAAGCCATCCTTTTCGGACATGCCCTGGAAGGCAATCTGCACTTTGTGTTCACCCAAGGCTTCAACAGCGCGGAAGAAGTCACACGCTATCAAGCGTTCATGGATGACGTCGCGCAATTGGTGGCCGTGGAGTTCGGCGGTTCGCTGAAAGCCGAACACGGCACCGGCCGCAATATGGCACCGTTCGTGGAGCTGGAATGGGGCAGCGACGCCTATCAATTGATGTGGCAACTCAAACGCCTGCTCGACCCCAACGGCATCCTCAACCCGGACGTGGTGCTCAGCCAAGACCCGCAGATTCACCTCAAGCACCTCAAGCCGCTGCCTGCGGCCGACGAGCTTGTGGATAAGTGCATTGAGTGCGGTTTCTGTGAACCGGTGTGCCCATCGAAAGGCCTGACGTTGAGCCCGCGCCAGCGCATCGTGATCTGGCGAGATATACAGGCGAAAAAACGCGCCGGCGTCGACACCACCGAATTGGAAGCGGCCTACCACTACCAGGGCATCGACACGTGCGCCGCCACCGGCCTATGCGCCCAACGCTGTCCGGTAGGAATCAATACCGGCGACCTGGTGAAAAAACTGCGAAGCCGTGACGCCGACCGTACGAAAACCGCCGAATGGCTGGCCACCCATTTCGCCACGGCACTGCAAGGTGCGCGCTTTACCCTGCATGTAGCCAATGGTGCACGCATGCTGCTGGGAGCGCCTCGCCTGGCGAAGCTGTCGGCCACCATGACCAAGTTGTCCAAGGGACAGATTCCGCAGTGGACCAACGCCATGCCACAACCGGAAAAAGCCATTCGCTTCAGCCCGGCGGTGACGGATGAGCGGCCACGAGTAGTCTACCTGGCGGCCTGCGTCTCACGCGCCATGGGCCCGGCGGCAGGTGATAAAGAGCAGATGTCGTTGTACGAAAAAACCCAGGGCCTGCTGGAAAAAGCCGGTTACCAGGTCGTGTTTCCCGACAACCAGGACAACCTGTGCTGCGGCCAGCCTTTCGCTTCCAAAGGCTACGCCGAACAGGCAGAACACAAACGCCAGGAACTGATCGGCGCCCTGCTCCATGCCAGCCGCGGCGGCCTGGACCCGATCTATTGCGACACCAGCCCCTGCACCCTGCGCCTGGTGCAAGACCTCGGCGAAACGCGCCTGGACCTTTACGACCCCGTACGTTTCATCCGCACGCACCTGATGGACCGTCTCGACTTCACACCGCAGGAGGCACCGATCGCCGTACACGTCACCTGCAGCACCCAACACCTGGGAGAAAGCCAGGCCCTGATCGACCTGGCCCGTCGCTGTGCCAAAACCGTGGTGATCCCGGAAGGCATCCACTGCTGCGGGTTTGCCGGCGACAAAGGTTTCACCACGCCGGAACTCAACGCCCACTCGCTGCGCTCCCTCAAGGATGCAGTGCAGCACTGCAGTGAAGGCATCTCCACCAGCCGCACCTGCGAGATCGGCCTGAGCCAGCATGGCGGCATCGACTATCACGGATTGGTGTACCTCGTGGATCGCGTGACCCAGGCCCGCGCCCATTGATCCCGCAAAAAAACAGAACCCCTGCGCGCTGGCGTAGTCATCTGCATAGGCCTCGACGCACGAGGCCCATCAGTGATGTCGCTGGCAGCCCATGAACGCCAGCAGCGTCGAGCCTTTTTTGCGCAAGGAGATACCCTATGAAGCGTTCCGCTCTTGCTGGCTTGTTCATTACCGCTGCGATGTTGGCCTCCCCTGCTTTCGCTGCTGGCGAGCCCGACCTGTGCAAGATCAACCTGGACAAAATCAACAACGGTAAAGCGCTGCTCGCCACCGACACCAGTGGCAAAAGCGGCGAAATCGACACAGCCGTCTCCCAGGCCAAGGCTGCCCACGCCGCCGGTGACGACAAGAAGTGCATCGAAATCACCTCCAAGGCCCTGCAAGACCTGCAGAACCTGGACAAAGGCGGTCAATAAGCGCAGGGCCAACCTTCGGGTTGGCCTTCCGTGACCGTTTGGCGTACACTGCACAGGCTTGTCACTCACTATGAAACAACGAGTTACAAGCACGGGGCCGTTTAGGATTCGACGCCGGTCGCGAAACTTTAGGTGCATGCCGAGTTGGTAACAGAACTCGTAAATCCACTGTTGCAACTACTTATAGTTGCCAATGACGAAAACTACGGCCAGGAATTCGCTATCGCTGCGTAAGCAGCCTTAGACCTGAGCTTCTGGTACCTTCGGGTCCAGCAATCACCAGGGGATGTCTGTAAACCCAAAGTGATTGTCATATAGAACAGAATCGCCGTGCAGTACGTTGTGGACGAAGCGGCTAAAACTTACACAACTCGCCCAAAGCACCCTGCCCTTCGGGTCGCTGAGGGTTAACTTAATAGAAACGGCTACGCATGTAGTACCGACAGCGGAGTACTGGCGGACGGGGGTTCAAATCCCCCCGGCTCCACCAAACAAGCTATACAAATCAGGCACTTAGCGTTTATCGCGAGTGCCTTTTTTGTGTCTGAATGGGTGGTTTTGGCTCGGTTATGCCAGCTTAATGGCAGCATTTGTAGTTGATGTGTAACGCTCAAAACACCTTCTTGAACTCGACATGGAAAGCGAATGAACGAAATCATCAACATCACCGGACTGTGCCTCAACATGCTTGGCGTGATCCTTCTTTTCTTTTGGTCTCTCCCGCAAAACTTTGGCGACGCAAACACGGGACGCGGCCTTGAGGATGGCACAGTGATGTTTGACGGAAGAACTGCAGGACAGCATCGAGCCGAGGCTAAGCGCAAGAAAGCACTTGCGAAGAGAATGGCATGGATAGCCTTGGTCCTGATATTTGTCGGTTTCCTATGCCAGTTCGTTGCTGCAGTCTGGCCATACCTGAATGCTTGGATTGCTGCATCGATTTGTGTTTCATAACCGATTCGCCGCCCGCGCCCGGTTGCTCAGACTGAAATCCATGTGAATTAAAGTTCACTCACTTTTCAAGGTCGCCCCATCGGCTCGGTCCTAGACGACCATTGCCCACAAGCGATCCAGGCTTAGAGCAATGCTAATTTTCAAGCCCACGAATGTAGGTCACTTCGCAATACCTCTGAAATACCCCTAGCACGCCCGCAACGCGATCAGTCCTTGGTCGCCGGCGTCGGTGATGGCGATAATTATTCGAGCCTCCGTAATCTTGAGTTCCCCCCTGGCTTCTGCTCATACTCACCAGACAGCTACCTGACGTTAGAGGCGGGAGGGGAGTTCGGGCAGTCTCCGATTCGAGTATCGAAATCACGTTCATGTATCGGGGGGTCAGGTGCCGCGAGCGGATCACGCTCAAGCCCACCGCCACTAACCTGAAGAAGGCCGAGCAGCACAAGGCGGCGATCGAGCACGCGATATCGATCGGTACCTTCGACTATTCGGTGACATTTCCGGGATCTGCCCGGGCGGCAAAGTTTGCGCCCGAGGCATCCCGAGAGACGGTCAACGGTTACTTGACCAGGTGGCTGGCTGCGAAGGAAAAGCACGTTGCCACCAGCACCTTCGATGGGTACCGGAAGCTGGTCACGCTTCGCCTGATCCCGGCCCTGGGCGACACGATGTTGGTCGATCTGAAGCGAAAGGCCGTGCGCGACTGGCTCGACACCCTGGAAGTTAGCAACAAGACACTCAGCAATATCCAGAGCTGCCTGCGCTCCGCGCTGAACGATGCCGCCGAGGAAGAACTGATCGAGCTGAATCCGCTCGCTGGATGGACGTACTCCCGCAAGGCTGCACCGCCGAAAGAGGATGACGTCGATCCGTTCAGTCCCGAAGAGCAGCAGGCAGTGCTGGGCGCTCTCTCCGGCCAGGCTCGCAACATGATGCAGTTCGCCCTCTGGACCGGCCTTCGCACCAGTGAGCTCGTGGCTCTGGACTGGGGCGATATCGACTGGCTGCGCGAAGAAGTGATGGTGAGCCGAGCGATGACCCAGGCAAGCAAAGGGAAGGCCGAAACCACGAAGACTGCCGCGGGACGCAGAAGCGTGAAGTTGCTCCGACCTGCGATGGAAGCGCTGAAGGCTCAAAAGGCCCACACCTTCCTGGCAGACGCTGAAGTTTTTCAGAACCCTCGCACCCTGGAACGGTGGACTGGCGATGGGCCGATCCGGAAAACCATGTGGGTGCCGGCGATGAAGAAAGCTGGTGTTCGGTATCGCCGGCCATATCAGACCCGACACACCTACGCCTCGATGATGCTATCGGCTGGCGAGCATCCAATGTGGGTTGCCAAACAGATGGGCCATTCGGATTGGACGATGATCGCGCGCGTGTACGGACGTTGGATGCCGGCAGCGGACGCAGCCGCCGGTAGTCGCGCGGAATTATTGTGGAAAACTGATGCTATTAGAACTTTTGGTATTAAGACTTAAATCCCGGCCACTGCTGGTGCGCTTCAACTATAGAGTCTCTAGCCTCCGCGAACTGCCGAGAGTTCTCAAATTTATGTGTAACAACTACAAGACTGTCCGCACCGCCAACAACCATGGCCGGAGCGTCCACATGAAGAGACTCGCACCCGATGTAAACGTGAGCAATTACACCCTGCATGTAAAATCTATAAAACCTATAGGTTTTACCATCAGGAAAAACGCTTTCCTGAATAGTTGGAGAGTGATTATGAGTAAACCCTACCGTGGATATCTGACTAATAACTATTGGCAAGTAACTTGGCAGTCCAGACTCCAGTCGAACGAGATGACTAGCCAGCAACTCAAGATCAACATTCAAATTTTCAAGATATTCAAATTCTTTTATACTAGTCTTTAGTGCACGCCATAAAAGGCTCAAAAAAAAGAGCCTAATTTTATTTTGATCTACATCTAGAATTTCTCTGACCCCAATGCCTGTTACCGGATCCGGTGGAACTAAAAAGTCATTTATATGAAGTTTTTTCTTGCCTGCAAAGCCACTCCAAACAAGACGATGTTTCCTCAGTTCGGCAATCCCCGCGTCATCAATCAGAGAAAGGATCTTTTCACCCTCCGCAATTACCATATGATGATCGTACCAGCTCGAGTATCTACGAATTGGTCTAGACCCTCGACCGGCTTCAATGAACCGCTCACCAGGAGAATCAGCTCCCGTCAGCGCTCGAGGAATTAGATGGGACTTTGCGAATTTCCCTTCAATATTTAGAAGCGCGCACCTTCCTTCTTTAAGTGGCGCTATCTTTTGCCTCTTATCCTTGCCCGCCATCAGCAAACCCCTTTGTTTGGTTCTTCTCGCTAACACAACCAATAATAATTGCAAAAAGACAGCGTGATCGCTGAAAGCCTTGTAACGTAAAGGTTTTCCAAGACGACTCTTATTTCAATGTTTTTATTTAGAAAACTAAAATGATAGTCCTCTGCTTTAGCAGAGGGCATCATCCATTACCGAACGACTAAAAAGCAGCACTTTTTTTAACACATCTACCGAGCAAATTACCATGAGTTATCTCACCAGTAACTCGATTTATAAACATCTCGCTCTCCCTATTAGAAGCGATTAATTTACTCTCACTCAGAGTCCGAATCTTCCATTTGTCATTATCTTCCACATCTGTGATTGATTTATTTTCTAAATCAATGTCATACGTGTGCGGACAGCACCCAAACCTATTGTAGGTACAAACAAGTGTGAAATCTGAAGCTGAAGCAATCGATGAGAAAAACAATAAAGCCAGAGAGAATATACTTTTCATAATAAGCCACCCCGAAGAAAAACAACCTTATCTTGGGCAAAGATTATTTTCTTGTCCTACATAGAAATTGCGCTTGCGTAACGAAACACGCGTACTCTTTAGACGAACCACACGATTTACATTGCTCATAGCCAGAAAATGACTCTCTGTCATATCTCCAATTACTCCCTATAGAAGAACATTCTTCATGAGCATTATTAACCGCCGTTATATGCGCAAGTTTAAGAGCCATATCGCGAGCGTAACAGGAGCCTGACTTACCCTCGACTACTATACTTTTAGATTCGGCCATTGCTAAACAAGACATAACGAAAAGAATAATTCCCGATACGACTAATTGAACAGCTCGAGGTTTTCGATTAAGCATCATATACAGCCTCTTCTCAGATGAAATAAAAGGCCCGAGTGTTGGCGCTCACTGCGGCTCCTTGGATGCTAGCAGAAAGCTACCGTATAGCCACCACCACCTGAATGATTTTGAATTACCCGCTTGACCTTGAATGACAGCAAAATGGCAGCTAGAGCGCTGTAAGCCCCAATTTACAAGGGGTGGATGCGGGTTCAAATCCCCCCGGCCCACCATTTCATCATCTAAAGACGTCCACGGACGTCTTTTTTTGTGCCTGAAATCCAGAAACTCAAACGCTTCCCCTCCTATTTTTAAATCCCCCTTACCTCCAAGAAATCTGCCCCTCCATCCCCCC
>NZ_JAVAJK010000029.1:0-75664 GCF_052112325.1 Pseudomonas sp. Yb2C2
CAACGCGGGGCAAGCCCGCTCGCCACAGGTTAGGAGTAGTCCTCAGATCACGTGGGGCGTGGAGGTGCAATCTCGAATGCGTTATTGGTTGAGCCTGCGCAAGCTTATTGTGGTGAGCGGGCTTGCCACAGGTTAGGAGTAGTCCTCAGATCACGTGGGCACGCTGCAACTCGGTCAAGGCCAGCGCCTTGAGCCGGGCCAGCAGCGGGTCACGCCGATCCCTCGGATGCGGCAGGTCGACCGTCAGCTCCTGGCGAATGCTGCTGGGCCGGTTGTCCATCACCAGTACCCGGTCACTCAGGTACAGCGCTTCGTTTACATCATGGGTCACCAGCAACAGGGCGATGGCGTGGTGCGCGGCCAGTTGCAGCAGCAAGTCCTGGAGCTTCATGCGGGTGAAGGCATCCACCGCACTGAACGGTTCATCCAGCAACAGCACCTGCGGACGTGAATACAGGCCGCGTGCGATCGCCACCCGCTGTGCCATGCCGCCGGACAATGCCTTGGGCAGCGCCTGGGCGAAGCCCTTGAGGCCGACTTCCTCGATCAATTGTGTGACCCAGGCCCTGTCGTAGCGGTTGTCATCGCTGAAACCAATGTTCTGCTCCACCGTTAGCCAGGGCATCAGGCGCGGTTCCTGGAACACGAACGCCACGTCGCCGTCAGGGCTGCGCAGTTCGCCCTGGAAGTCCTTTTCCAACCCGGCGACGATCCGCAGCAGGGTACTTTTGCCACAGCCGCTGGGGCCCAGCAGGCTGACCGCTTCGCGCGGCTGCAAGGCCAGGCGTACATCTTTCAATACGGTGGTGCTGGCAAAGCTTTTACGCTCCACCCGAATGTCCAATAACGGCTGCGTACTCATTGTTCCGCTCCTTGGCCGGTGAAGGTGTCGCGCCAGGCCAGGCAGCGTTTCTCCAACGCCGCGAGCAGGCCGTCGCTGACCTTGCCCAGTAGCGCCAATACGATAATGGCGGCCAGCACGATGTCGGGCCGAGAGGTTTCCCGCCCATCGCTGAGCAGGTAACCCAGGCCCTTGGTCGCCGCGATCAGTTCGGCCGCCACGAGGAACATCCACGCCAGGCTCAAGCCACTGCGCAACCCGGTAAACAGGCCGGGCAGGGCGGCGGGCAGCAGGATCCGGCGCACCAGGCGGCGGCGACTGAACCCGTACATTTGCCCGACTTCCACCAGCTTGCGATCAATATCGCGAATCGCCGCGACGCCATTGAGGTACACCGGGAAAAACGCGCCAATGGCGATCAGCACAATCTTCGAGGTTTCATCGATGCCCAGCCAAAGCAGCAGCAAGGGCACCCAGGCCAGGCTCGGGATCGAACGCAGGCCGGCGAAGGTCGGCTCCAGATAGGCTTCGGCTTCACGGCTCAAACCGACCCAGGCGGCGAACACCAGGGCCAGGCCGGCGCCGATGGCAAAGCCCAGCAGCACGCGGGCGAGGCTGGCGCTGATGTGTTTCCACAAGGCGCCCTCGGCGAGGTCGGTGAGGGTCACGGCGATCTCGCTGGGCGCCGGCATCTGGTAGGACGGCAGCCAGCCTACCCGCACGACCCCTTCCAGGATCATCAGGATCAGCACCGGCAAGACCAGGCCTTTGAACCGTCGTGGCCAGGCGCTGCGCTGGCTGACTGCGGGGACGGGAAGGGGCAATGCCTGGCTTTTGCTGGTCATCGCGCGCCCCTTATTGCTTCGACAGGGTTTGGCCAAACGAAGGGTCGATCAGTTGATCGATCACCTGGTCCACATTCACCCCACGACGCACCAATTCCTCGGACACCAGGATCGGCGCCGCCGCCTTCGACGACTGCACATCCTTGGCGCTCAACAACGGCGTGCTCAGATCGGTACGCGACAATTGCAGCTTGGCCACTTCCAGCGGCAGGCCGGATTCATCCGCCAGCAACCTGGCGAATTCATCGGGGTGCTTCACCGCCCAATCCCGGGCTTTTTCATACGCCCCGAGCACCTTGGTGATGGTCTGTGGGTGCGCCTTGGCGAACTGCTCGGTGACGCTCACCACGCCGTAGCTGTTGAAGTCCTTGTTGCGGTACAGCAGGCGCGAACCGGCCTGGATTTCACTCGCGGCCATGTGCGGGTCGAGGCCGGCCCAGGCGTCCACGTCACCTTTTTCCAGGGCGGTGCGGCCGTCCGGGTGTTGCAGGTGCACCAGCTCCACGTCGTCTTTTTTCAGCCCGGCTTGTTGCAGGCTGCGCAGGGTGAACAGGTACGGGTCGGTGCCTTTGGTTGCGGCGATTTTCTTGCCCTTCAGGGCGCTGACGCTGTTGAGCGGCGAGTCCTTGCGCACCACCAGGGCGGTCCACTCGGCGCGGCTGTAGACGTACACCGATTTGATCGGGCTGCCATTGGCCCGGCTCAACACGGCGGACAAGCTGGCGGACGAAGCGAAATCCACGCCGCCGCTGTTGAGGTATTCCAGGGAGCGGTTGCTGCCCTGGCTGAGTACCCAGCCGACCTTGCTGTGGGGCAGGGCCTGTTCCAGCCAGCCGAAGTGCTTGAGCACCAGGCTGACCGGCGAGTAGTAGGCGTAGTCGAGGTTGACTTCGGCGGGATCGGTTTCGGCGGCATATGCCTGCGCCTGCAGGCTCAGGACGAGGGCGCAGGCGCCGAGTACACGCTGGGTGAAGGGTTTCATGGAACAGCTCCGGACAAGGCGTTGAGAGAAGGCTTTTCTTATATTCAGAAAACTGATTCGGCATGTTCCATCATGCTTTCCAGGAATATGCAGTCTCTATGCCAAGGCCAGCGCTCCCCCGCGTAGATAACGTCTTAACCGTAAATATCGCCTTATCCACATCCGTAGCAGCTGCCGAGCGCAAGCGAGGCTGCGTCAGGCGCGCTGCCGATTCAGGCTCGAGTCGTGGCCGACGCAGCCTCGCCGGGGCTCGGCAGCTGCTACCAGGGGAGCAAATTGTTGATCAGATGTTGGTAAGGCAACAGTGTTCATATGTGTTTATGGAATAAATAAAGAGTTATATATTCCTTTTAATATTCTACGTGATAGCGCACTTTGAGGGCCTGCGCATTCGTGCGGATTGACCCAACAGCCAAAAGGAAAGCCGACATGACTATTAAAGCGATCAACGTGCGCAACCAGTTCAAGGGCGTGATCAAGGAAATCCTGCTGGGGGAGGTGGTGTCCGAAATCGACGTGCAAACCGCGTCCGGCATCGTCACCTCGGTGATCACCACCCGCTCGGTGCGTGACCTGGAATTGAAGGTAGGCAGCGAAGTGATTGCCTTCGTGAAGTCCACCGAAGTGTCCATCGCCAAGCTGTGAAGCCCACCGGATGTGGGAGCGCTGCTCCCACATTCATAAAGTCTGCCTCAGCGCTGCTGCAGCGCACGCTCCATACGTTGCAGACCCTCTTCCAGCAAAGCCCGTGGGCAGCCGAAGTTCAGGCGCACGAACTGCTGGCTGTCGTCACCGAATTCGATCCCCGCACTCAGCCCGACCTTGGCCTGCTCCAGGAAGAACTGCTGTGGGTCGTCCAGGCCCAGGGCGCTGCAGTCCAGCCAGGCGAGGAAGGTGCCTTGCGGCGCATGCATCACCACACCGGGCAAGCGGGTTTGCACGGCGTCGAGCAGGTAATCGCGGTTGGCTTGCAGGTAGTGCTTCAGCGCGTCGAGCCATTCACCGCACTGGCTGTAGGCGGCGCGGGTGGCTTCCAGGCCCAGGGGGCTGACGCTGTCGACCATGCCGCAGCGGGCCTGGTTGAAGCGCTCGCGGATCCCGGCGTTCTGGATCACCGCAAAGCAGGTCTTCAGGCCGGCCACGTTGTAGGCCTTGCTCGCCGACATCAGCGTGATGGTGCGCTGGGCAATCTCAGGGCTAAGGCTGGCGGTGGGGATGTGGCGGCGGCCGTCGAAGCACAGTTCGGCGTGGATTTCGTCGCTGATGATCAGCGCGCCGTTTTCCAGGCAGGCAGTGGCCAGGGCCAGCAGTTCTTCGCGGGGGAAGACCTTGCCGATGGGGTTGTGCGGGTTGCTCAGCAGCAGTGCGCCGGCGCCGGTCAGGGCCTTGCGCAGGGCGGGCATGGGGGTGATGTATTCGGCGTTGTTCAACTCGAACGGTACTTCGATGCGCGGCAGGTTCCAGTGGCCGGGCGCCAGGCGAATCGGCCGGTAGTTGGGGGTTTGCAGCACCACCGGCTGGCCCGGTTGGACGAAGGCGTGCAGCGCCATATTGAAGCCAGGCTCAACGCCAGGCAGGAACAGCAGGTCGTCGGGCTGCACGCGCCAGGCGTACTTGGCCCACAGGTCGGTCACGATGGCCTCGCGTACATCCGGGCCGGCCACACTGTAGCCGAGAATCTGCTGGTCGAGGCGCGCGTGCAGGGCCTGCAGCACGGCGGGCGGCGCGGCGATGTCCATGTCGGCGATCCACATCGGCAACACATCGGCCGGGTAGCGGTTCCACTTGGTGCTGCCGGTGCCGAGGCGGGGGTGGAGCGTGTCGAAATCAAAGCTCATGAAGGGGCTCGTGTCAGGGAGGGCAGGCGGGAATGGCGATGATTCTAACGGGATAAAATCCAGATGCCAGCCCCGTCTTTACAGGCCCTGGCTGCCCCGAATCAAGTCATACGCCTTGCGCGCAATGGGGTTCGCCGTATTCGGCCGAATCCACAGGTAATACGTGACCTCCGGCAACCTCGGCAACCCATCCGTTTCGCCCAGCACGCGCATGTCCGGGCCGAGCATTTCCATGCTGCGCGGCGTCACGCCCAGGCCCGCGCGAGTGGCCGCTTTAATCCCGATCAGGTTCGACGCCAGGTACGCCTGGCGCCAGGGAATGTTCGCCCGTTCCAGCGCCTCCAGCGCGTAGCGCCGGTAGATGCTCGGCTCATCCACCAGGATCAGCGGCAGCGGCTCGCTCGGCTGGTGGATGTACTGCGCCGAACAGATCCACCACACCGGCGACGTACGCAGCGCAAAGCCTTCCAGGTTCGGGTCGGCGCGGGTGGAGATCACCATGTCCACCTTGCCCCTGTGCAGGTCGTCCATCAGGAACGGACTGCGGCCCACGTCGATCTCCAGGCGCAGGCGCGGCGCCGAGCGGGCGATATGGCTGAGGATCGGCGGCAGGATGGTGTCGGCAATATCGTGGGGCGAGCCGATGCGCAGCACACCGCTCAGGCTGCTCTCGCGCAGGGAATTCAATGCATCGTCATTCAGCGCCAGCATCTGCCGCGCATGACGCAGCAGTTGCAGGCCGGGCTCGGTCAGTTGTTTTTGCCGGCCGCGCTTCTCGAACAGGCTGACCCCCACTTGCTGCTCCAGGCGCTGCATATGCTGGGTCACGGACGACTGGGTGCGCGCCAGGTGCGTGCCGGCTTCGGCGAAACTGTGGTGGTCGACCACGGCGATAAAGGTGCGCAGGAGTTCAAGGTCGAGGGTCGACATGGCCATTTCCAGGGGCGGTTTTATATCAAGGACGTGAAGTTAAACATTACAGATATTTATGCTTTTCTGAAGATTATTTTTTCGTGGTCCAATAAATAAAGGGTTATGCCAAAAACGAAGGCGGGGCAGATACGGCAAGTTATAACGATATGAGATATTTGCATTTCCGTTGCCCGCGCACTCTCCCTAGCATGCCCCTCCATCAGGTCGGGGTACGCCGATCATTCGCCAGGGGGAAGTCCAATGATGTTCAAGAAATGGTTGCCGGTGGCCCTGGGGTCGATGATCGCCCTGGGCGGCAGTGTGGCGGCGCAGGCCGATGCGACCCTGGACAAGATCGAGCAGCGCCATGTGCTGGTGGTGGGCGTGTTGTTGTCCGGCGGGCCGTTTGGCAGCATCGATCCGGCGACGCAACAGCCCAAGGGCTTGAACGTCGACCTGGCCAATGAGCTGGGCCGTCAACTCAAGGCCGAGGTGCAGCTGGTGCCGGTATTGCCAGCCAATCGCGTGCAGTTCCTGCAACAGGGCAAGGTCGACCTGCTCATCGCCAATATGGAATGGACCGCCGAACGCGGTGAAATCCTCGGCTTCGTGCCGACGCCGTTCTACCGCGTCGGCGGTGCGGCTGCGGTGCTCAAAGACAGCCAGTTCTCCCGCTGGGAAGACCTCAAGGACCAACCCGTGTGCACCTCCCAGGGCAGCAGCTACGTCAAGCCGCTGACCGAGTTCGGCGCGCAGCTCAAGGCGTTCAAGAGCTCGTCCGAATCGCTGCTGGCCCTGCGGGGCAACAACTGCGTCGCGGCGGTGCACGACTCTACCCTGATCAACCCATTGATCAACGACAGTGCCGAATGGAAGGACTACCGCGTCCTTGGTCCGGAGCTCAACCCGGCACCGTCGGTGATCTGGACCCGTCGTGGCGAGAGTGACACCCAGGCCAAACTCGACCCGATCGTCAAGGAACTGCACCGCAGCGGCTGGCTGATCAAGGCCCAGACCCGCAACCGCATCAGTCCGGCATCACCGGCCCTGGTGGAGTTGCAGAAACAGTTCAAGGGTGCTTGAGCCGGCAATGGAGATGAGTCATCTGCTTGAGCTTTTCGTCGATTGGGCCGCGCGTATCGGCCTGAACTACACCTTCCTGCTCGACGCCTATCAGCGCGGCAGCCTAGTCCAGGGCGCGCTGACCACCGGCCTGCTGTGCCTGTTCACGATCCTCGGCAGTCTGCTGGCGGGGATCACGCTGGCGGCGATGCTGACTTCAGGCAACCCGTGGCTGGCCAAGCCGGCGCGGGTGTTTGTGGAAGTCACGCGCAACACGCCGACGCTGGTGCAGCTCTACTGCGCGTTCCTGGTGTTGAACATGCTGTTGACCCAGGCGGTCGGCGCGGCCAACCCGCTGACGCCGTTCGCCTGGGTGGTGATCGTGATCTCGCTGCACAAGGGCGCGTTTCATGCCGAGGCCTTGCGCGCCGGCATCGAAGCGGTGCCTGCCGTCACGCTGGAGGCCGCCAGCTCCCTGGCCTTCAGCCGCCGCCAGTTGCTGTGGAATGTGCAGTTGCCCCTGGCGCTGCGCTTTGCCTTGCCGTCGTTGATCAACAACCTGATTGACCTGGTGAAGATGACCGCCGTGGCCTCCGCGATTGCGGTGGGCGACATCACCTACGCGGCGATCATGATCTGGACCCAGAGTGACAACGTACTGGAGCTGATGCTCCTGATCCTGAGCTTTTTCGGCCTGCTGAGTTTTATCGTCAATTGTGTGGGGCGCTGGCTTGAAGCGCGCCTGAGGATGCCCGGCTATGGCCATTGATTCATTTTCCGTGCTGTCGGCGTTGTGGCAGTGGTCGCCGGCGCTGGTCGCAGGCTTTGGCCAGAATATCCTGATCAGCCTGCTGGCGATCGGCATGGGGTCGGTGCTGGGCCTGGTGATCGGTGCGTTGGCGTTGTCGCCCCTGGGCTTTGTGGCGCGGCTGTGGGTGCAGGTGTTTCGCAATGCGCCGTGGCTGGTGCTGATCTATTTCACTACCTACGTGTTCCCGTTCGAGATTCGTATCGGCAGCAGCTATGTGTCGTTCCCCGATTGGGTCAAGGTCACTATCGGCCTGGCGTTACCGGCCAGCGCCAACGTGGCGGAAATCTTCCGGGGCGCCATCGGTTCGATCCCCAGCACCCAATGGGAAGCCGCGCGGTCCCTGGCATTCACCCGTGGCCAGCTGTTTCGCTCGATCATCCTGCCGCAGTGCTTCAAGCGCATGTTGCCGCCGTGGATGAACCTTTACGCGGTGGTCACCATGGGCACTGCGCTGGCCTCGCTGGTGGGCGTGCATGACGTGATCGACACCGCGCAGATCGCCAGCAACACCGTGAACATGACCGGCTTTACCGTGGTGATCTACCTGAGCCTGCTGGTGCTGTTCTTTGCCTATTGCTACCCGATTTCCCGCCTGACCCAACACCTGGAGCGCCGTTATGCCTTCTACTGAACCCCTGGTGAGCCTGCGGGATGTGCACTTGTCGTTCGGCGCCAACCCGGTGCTCAAGGGCATCGACCTCGACGTGCTGCGTGGCCAGGCCGTGTCGATTATCGGCCCGTCCGGCTCGGGCAAATCCACGATCCTGCGCTGCATCACCGGGCTGTTGCAGCCCCAGCGCGGCAGTATTCGCGTGGGCCAGACCCAGGTCGACAGCCTGGTCCAGGAAGCCCAGCGCATCGAGTTGCGCAAGCGCGTCGGCTTTGTGTTCCAGCAATACAACCTGTTCCCGCACTTGTCGGTGCTGGAAAACCTGGTGATCGCCCCGCGCAAGGTGCTCGGTCGCAGCCGTGCCGATGCGGAAAAAGACGCGCGGGCGCTGCTGGCCAAGGTGCGCATGGAGCACAAGGCCGATGCGTACCCCGGCCAGTTGTCCGGCGGCCAGCAGCAGCGCGTGGCGATTGCCCGCGCCCTGGCGATGCGCCCGGAGCTGATCCTGTTTGACGAAGTGACCTCGGCGCTCGACCCGGAAACCGTCGGCGAAGTGCTGACGGTGATTCGCGAATTGACCGAAGAGGGCATGACCTGCGTGCTGGTCACCCATGAAATGCGCTTCGCCGAAGAGATCAGCGACGTCGTGTACTTCACCGAAAACGGCGTGATTGTCGAGCATGGCAGCGCCACGCAGATCTTCCAGAACCCTGGCAACGAACGCACCCGGACGTTCCTGCGCCATGCCTTGGGCGATTCGGGGCGCCGTGGCCCCATCAACCATGACCCGTACCTGTTGACCCATTTGAGCCGTTACAGCCTGTCAGTCTGATAAGAGGAAAACCGTGATGAGCAACGCAAACCGTGCCGCCGTGATCGAGGCGTTTTTGCAGCAGATCCGCGTCATCAACCAGCGCGGCGTAGACCGCGCAGCCCTGGTGGACATCGTCGGCCTGCTGGAACAATTGGCCGAGCGCCGCGACCTGTTCAACTTCGAAGAATTCCCCGCGCCTGTGCCAGGGCAGGGCAGCACCGCATTCCGCTATCGCCTCAACGACGACGGCGATACGCCGACCCTGTACCTCAACTCGCTGTTGCCGGGCAAAAGCACGCTGCCGCACAACCATGAGACCTGGGCGATCATCAGCGCGGTGGAAGGCCAGGAGATCAACTACGTCTATGCACGCAATGACGAAGGCCACGAGCCGGGCTTCACCACTCTGAGCCTGGAGAAGGAAGTGATCGTGCAGCCGGGCACGTCGATCTCGTTCCTCGGTGAAGACCTGCATGGCATCAAGGTTGAAGGTGAGCAGGCCACGTTGCATTTCCACCTGTATGGCTTGCCGCTGGAATCCCTGAACGGCCGCTACGGTGTGGACGCGGACGGCCGCATCCTCAACTACAACGCCTCGCAGATGGCGCCGTCGATCAAGGCCTATGCCTGACGCGTTGCCGTCACTTTTCTCTTAATTGTTGGGACTTCCATGAGCCAGACCATCACCCCACGTCAACTGCAGCAATGGCTGTTCGATGGGCAGGAAATCGCCGTGTTCGACGTGCGCGAACACGGGCAATACGGCGAAGCCCACCTGTTCCATGGGGTGAACCTGCCCTATAGCCGCCTGGAGCTGGAGGTACGCCGCCTGGCGCCCAACCCGCAGGTGAGGCTGGTGATCTATGACCAGGATGGCGGCGAGGTGGCGGCGCTGGTTGCCGCGCGTTTGCAGGCGCTGGGCTACCGCCGCGCGCATGTGCTGGAGGGCGGTGCCGAGGGTTGGCAGGCGGCGGGGTTGCAGCTGTTTGCCGGTGTGCATGTGCCGTCCAAGGCCTTTGGCGAATTGGTCGAAGAGGCCAGCCATACGCCTCACGTCACCGCCCGGCAACTGGCCGATTGGCAAGCCAGTGGCGAGCCGCTGGTGGTGCTGGACGGGCGACCGTTCGAGGAGTACCGCAAGATGACCATCCCCGGTTCCATCTGCTGCCCCAACGGTGAGCTGGGCTACCGCGTACAGGATCTGGTGCCGGATGAAAGCACGCCCATCGTTATCAACTGTGCAGGACGCACCCGCAGCATTATCGGCGCCCAGACCCTGATCAACCTGGGCCTGAAAAACCCTGTCTATGCCCTGGAAAACGGTACCCAGGGCTGGTACCTCGAAGATTTCCAGCTGGAACATGGCAGTACTCGGCGTTATGCCGATCAGGTCAAGGGCGACCTGGCCTCGCAGCGTCTGGCGGCACGGCAGTTGGCGGGGCGGGCAGGGGTGGTCGAGGTGTCAGCGGATCAAGTCCGGCTGTGGGCCGAGGACGCGCAACGCAGCCTGTTCCTGTGTGATGTGCGCACTGCTGAGGAATTTGCCCTCGGCTCGTTGCCAGGCGCGCAACATACGCCGGGCGGGCAGTTGATCCAGGCCACCGACCTGTATATCGGCGTGCGCCAGGCGCGCATCGTGCTGGTGGACAGCGATGGCGTGCGTGCGCCGATTGTCGCCAGTTGGCTGCGTCAACTCGGGCACCAAGCCTATGTGCTCAGCGGTGGTATCGACAGCGGCCTGGCGCTGCCGGTGTTGCCGACGGTGGCGTATGAGCCGTTGCCGCTGATCAGCGCCCAGGCCCTGGCGCTGGAATTGAGCGATGTGAACCTGATCGACCTGCGCCCGAGCATGGCCTACCGCAAGGGCCATATTGCCGGGTCCCGCTGGTCGATTCGTGCGCGGCTCAAGACCGACCATCGTCCCTTGGTGCTGGTGGCGGATGACCCGGCATTGGCGGCCTTTGCTGCCGAAGGCCTGTCGGCCCGGTTGCTCGACGGTGGCTTCGCTGCCTGGGCCTCGGCCGGCCTGCCGGTCAACCAAGATCCGCAGACACCGCCCGACGCCGAGTGCATCGACTTCCTGTTTTTCACCCACGACCGTCACAACGGCAACAAGGACGCCGCGCGCCAGTACCTGGCCTGGGAAATCGGCCTGCTCGCGCAAATGAGCGAAGCGGAAATCGCCAGCCTCCAGCCGTTGGCACCTGTGTCGCGGGTGCGCACGCGCTTGATCCATGCCGCGCGTACCGAAAAAGGTCATGGCGGCCGCGCAGTCAATGTGCCGATTACGCGCCTGAGCACCGTGCTGTTCGACAACCTGGCGCAGATGCGCGACGCCCGTGCCCGCCGCGACAGCGAGCGGGTGCTGACCTACGGCGCGCGTGGCAACCCGACCTCCCATGCGCTGGAAGACCTGGTCACCGAGCTGGAGGGCGGCTTTCGCACGCGGCTCTACGGCACGGGCCTGGCGGCGGCGGCCCAGGTGTTCCTGGCCTACCTGCGCCCCGGCGATCATGTGCTGATCACCGACGCGGTGTATTCCCCGGTGCGCAAGCTGGCACGTGAATTCCTCCAGCCGTTCGGAATCGAGGTCGGCTACTTCGCACCCGATGGCAAGGGGCTGGAAGCGCAACTGCAAGCCAACACCCGGCTGGTCTACGCCGAAGTGCCGGGCTCACTGTTGTATGAGCTGTGCGATCTGCCGGCGATTGCCGCGTTGTGCAAGCCACGCGACATCCTGCTCGCCGTCGACAACACCTGGGGCTCGGGCTACCTGTACCGGCCACTGGCGTTGGGCGCGGATATTTCGATCATGGCCCTGACCAAATACCTCGGCGGCCACAGCGACGTGATGATGGGCAGCGTGTGCACCACACCAGCGGCCTGGCCGGCGCTGGGCAGGATGAGCGACACCTTCGGCAACGCGGTGAGTGCCGACGACGCCTACCTGATCCTGCGCGGCGCACGCACCCTGGCCTCGCGCCTGGATGTGCACGAACGCCAGGCCGTGGACATCGCCCTGTGGTTGCAGGCGCAACCGCAGGTCAAGCGCGTGTTCCATCCGGCCTTGCCCGGGCATCCTGGGCATGGGTTGTGGCGCCGGGACTTCACCGGCAGCAATGGGTTGTTGTCGTTTGAACTGATGAATGCAGACGCCGCTTACGTCGAGCGGTTTATCGACGGCTTGCAGCTGTTCGGCCTGGGCGCTTCGTGGGGCGGCTATGAAAGCCTGGTCACCGTGGCCGACACCGGCGACCGCGACAGTGCGGCCGACCGTGGGCTGAACCCGGTGGTGCGCCTGCATATCGGTCTGGAAGATGTGGCGGCGTTGATTGAGGATCTGCAACGCGGCTTTGTACGTGCCGTTCTGTGACCGACAGGTTCTGTAATAAAAACGCCATTGCGCTGGGGATTAAATTCGGGACGGGCTATTTTGGTGCATCTCAATAACTAGAGTAGCCATGGATGAAATACCAACCCTTCAGCCGCACACTGATTGCCACCGCCTTGGTGTTGACGGTCAGCGGCGTACAAGCCGCGTCCCAGGCCCCGGTGGCCGGTGAAAATGGCATGGTGGTGACCGCCCAGCATTTGGCCACGCATGTCGGCGTGGATGTACTCAAGGCCGGCGGTAACGCGGTGGATGCCGCCGTGGCGGTCGGCTATGCGCTGGCGGTGGTGTACCCGGCGGCGGGTAACCTGGGCGGCGGCGGGTTCATGACCGTGCAACTGGCGGATGGGCGCAAGACCTTCCTCGACTTCCGCGAAAAGGCCCCGTTGGCGGCCACCGCCGATATGTACCTTGACAAGGCCGGCAATGTCGTTGAAGGCCTGAGTGCCAAGGGTCACCTGGCCGTCGGCGTGCCCGGCACCGTCTCAGGCATGGAGCTGGCCCTGAGCAAGTACGGCACCCTCAAGCGCGCCCAGGTGATTGCCCCGGCGATCAAGCTGGCGGAAAACGGTTTTGCCCTGGAGCAGGGTGATATCGATCTGCTGCACACCGCCACCGGTGAGTTCGAAAAAGACAAGGATATGCGCGGGATTTTCCTGCACAACGGCCAGCCGCTGCAGGTCGGCCAGAAGCTGGTGCAGAAAGACCTGGCGAAAACCCTGAAGGAAATCTCCGCCAAGGGCAGCGACGGTTTCTATAAAGGGTGGGTCGCCAAGGCCCTGGTGGATTCCAGCCAGGCCGGCAAGGGCATCATCACCCAGGCCGACTTGGACAAGTACAAGACCCGCGAACTGGCGCCCATCGAGTGTGACTACCGTGGCTACCACGTGGTCTCGGCACCGCCGCCAAGCTCGGGCGGTGTGGTGATCTGCCAGATCATGAACATCCTCGAAGGCTACCCGATGGCCGACCTGGGCTATCACTCGGCCCAGGGTCTGCACTACCAGATCGAAGCCATGCGCCACGCCTACGTGGACCGTAACAGCTACCTGGGCGATCCGGATTTCGTGAAGAACCCGATCGAGCATCTGCTGGACAAGAACTACGCGGCCAAGCTGCGTGACGCCATCGAGCCGCAGAAGGCCGGGGATTCCCAGGCGATCAAACCCGGTGTGTCGCCCCATGAAGGCAACAACACCACCCACTATTCCATCGTCGACAAGTGGGGCAACGCGGTCTCGGTGACCTACACCCTCAACGACTGGTTCGGTGCGGGCGTGATGGCGAGCAAGACCGGGGTGATCCTCAACGATGAAATGGACGACTTCACCGTCAAGGTCGGGGTGCCGAACATGTACGGCCTGGTCCAGGGTGAAGCCAACGCCATCGCACCGGGCAAGGCGCCGCTGTCGTCGATGAGCCCGACCATCGTGACCAAGGACGGCAAGGCCGTGATGGTGGTGGGTACACCGGGCGGCAGCCGCATCATTACCGCGACCCTGCTGACCATCCTGAATGTCATCGACTATAAGATGAACATCCAGGAAGCCGTGGACGCGCCGCGTTTCCACCAGCAATGGATGCCGGAAACCACCAACCTGGAGACCTTCGCGATCAGCCCGGACACCCAGAAGATTCTGGAAAGCTGGGGCCACAAGTTTGCCGGGCCGCAGGATGCGAACCACTTGGCGGCAATCCTGGTGGGGGCACCGTCCCTGGAGGGTAAGCCGGTGGGTAACAACCGCTTCTATGGGGCGAATGACCCGCGTCGTAACACCGGCCTGTCGCTGGGCTACTAACCACCCCGGTGTTGTAGTGAGCGGGCTTGCCCCGCGCTGGGTGGCGAAGCCGCCCCAATAAAAAACACCGCAGCCTGCCAGACAGGTCGCGGTGTTTGGTTTTAGGGCGGCTTCGCCACCCAGCGCGGGGCAAGCCCGCTCACTACAACAGCTGTTCTACCGCAGCAAAGGCGGCGGTGCGGCGCTCCTCCCAACTCCCCCTGATGACCACCACCGCCTGTCGATGCGCCTGCATCCACGCCAGGCTGTCCTGGAAAAACGCCTGGCGGTCGGCCAGTTCCGGTTGGCAGCGTTGACCGTCGGCGGTCCATTCCACATCATCCGGCGACAGCAGCAGGTGCAGGTCGTAATGCCGCGCCAGCAGTTCATCGTCGAGCCACGCCGGGTAGTCGCCGAACAAGGTCTGGCTCCAGAGTTTGTTGGTCAGCAGGTGCGTGTCGAGGACCAGCAGGCGCGGTTGCCGGGCGCGGGCGGCATCTTCCCAGGCCAGTTGGCCGTGGGCGATGGCCGGAATATCCGCCAGGCTGGTGTCGCGCTGGTGGCGGTCCATGAAATCGCGCACGTATTCACGCACCATCAGCCCGCCGAAATGCGCGTGCAACTCGGCGGCCAGCCAGCTTTTACCGCTGGATTCGGGGCCGGCCAGTACCACCACCTTCATGGTTGCAACGCCGGGTCGGCGCGCCATTCACGCCAGCCTTGCACGGCGATCACGGTGAACAGGGCGTAGAGCGCAGCGGTGAGGTACAAGCCCTTGTAGAGGAACAGCCCGACAAAAATCACGTCCACGGCGATCCACAGCGGCCAGCATTGCACGCGTTTCTGCGCCATCCACATTTGCGCCACCAGGCTGAAACCGGTGAGGGCAGCATCCAGCCAGGGTTGCGCGGCGTCGGTCCAGTGCGCCATCGCAGCGCCCAGCAGCAGGCTGCCGACCGCGCCGATGGCCATGCTGATCATGATTGCCGGCCAACCCAGGCGGGTGACCTGGCGCCCTTGCTTGACCTCGCCGGCGCGGGTCCACTGCCACCAGCCGTAGACTTGCAGGGCGGCGTAGACCACTTGCAGCAGCATGTCGGAATAGAGTTTCACGTCATAGAACACCCAGGTGTACAGCAACACCATCACCAGGCCGATGGGCCAGCACCAGGGGTTTTGCTTGACCGTCAGCCAGACAGCGATCACCCCCAGGGCGGCGGCGAACAGTTCAAGCCCGGACATGGCGGTTCCTTGGGAGAGTGGGAGAGGGCGGGGATTGTAACCAGAGGTGAGCGATCTTCAAAACATCGGAGGGCAAATGTGGGAAGGGCTTGCCCCTCCCACATCTGGAGCGGCGTCAGACCTTGAATTGGCGCAGCAGGCCGTCGAGTTGTTCGCTCAGCCCGCGTAAATGCACGCTGGCCACGTTGGACTGCTCGGCCGCCATTGCGGTGCTGTGGGACAGGCTTGCAGCCTGGGTGACGTTCTGGTTGATGTCTTCCACCACATGGGCCTGTTGCAGGGTGGCGCTGGCAATCGAGGCATTCAAACCGTTGAGGTTGTGCAGCGCCTGGCCGATGGCGGTGAGGCTGGCACCGGCCTGGCCGGCTTGTTCGATGGTCAGTTGCGAGGCGCTGTGGCTGTCGCTGATCACCTTGACCGCGGCTTCCGAGTGACCTTGCAGGCGCTCGATCATCGCCTGGATCTCGGCGGTGGATTTTTGCGTGCGCTGGGCCAGCAGGCGGACTTCATCGGCCACTACGGCAAAACCACGGCCTTGTTCCCCGGCGCGTGCCGCTTCAATGGCGGCGTTGAGGGCCAGCAGGTTGGTCTGGTCGGCGATGGAGCGGATCACTTCCAACACACCACCGATCTGCGTGCTTTCGCTGGACAAGGTGCGGATCACTTCCACGGCCTGGCTGATGGTGGTGGAGAGCTGGTCGATCTGCTGCAGGCTGCTGTCGATATTGACCTGGCCTTGCTGCGCCTGGGCCTGGGCATCGCGCATTTCGCTGGCGGCGTGTTCGGCGTTCTTGGCCACGTCCTGCACGCCGTAGGTGACTTCATTGATGGCGGTGGCCACCAGTTCCATCTGCTGGGACTGTTGCTGGCTGCGGTCATGGGCTTGGGTCGCGTTGTTGCCCAGTTCCGTGGAGGACTGGCCCAGGGCGTTGGCGCACACCTGCAACTGGCTGACGACCTGGCGCAGCTTGGCCGTGAAGGTGTTGAAGTGCTGGGACAGTTGGGTGACTTCGTCGCGGCCGTGGGTATCGAGGCTGCGGGTCAGGTCGCTTTCGCCGCTGGCGATGTTGCCCATGGCGTTCACCGCATCCTGCAGGGGGCGCACGATGCTGCGGGCAATCAGCGAGACCAGCAGGGCCATCACCAATGCGATGCCGAGGACGATAAACGAGGCCTTCCACACTTGGCTGTTGAACTCGGCCTGCACATCGTCCACGTAAACGCCGGAGCCGATGATCCAGCCCCACGGCTCGAACAACTGGATATACGAGGTTTTCGCCACTGGCGCCTCCGCACCCGGTTTCGGCCAGCGGTAGTTGATGATGCCGGCACCCTTGGCCTTGGCCAGGATCACGAACTCGTTGAACACGGCAAACCCGTCGGGATCGCGGATGGCCGAGAGGTTCTGGCCGTCCAGCTTGGGGTTGGCCGGGTGCATGATCATCACGGGGGTGAGGTCATTGATCCAGAAGTAGTCGTCGTGGTCATAGCGCAAGCCGCGCACCGCGCTCAGGGCTTGTTTTTGCGCGGCTTCGCGGGTCATCACCCCGGTGGTTTCGAGGCTGTGATAAAACGTCAGGATCCCGCTGGCGGTCTGGACCACGTGCTGGGTCTGCTGGCGCTTGGCCTGGTACAGGTCGTCGTGGATCTGCTTGAGCATCAGCAAACCCAGGGCCATCAGCATCAGCACGGCGACGATCAGGATCATCCAGAGGCGTCGGCTGATCGACATATTGCGCAAACTGTTCATCGTCCTGTCACTCCGGGCTTTTTATAATTGTGGGCGTCGCATCGACTTTTACGCCTCGTCTGATAGGCTTTCGGCCTGAAATCGCAAAACCTGAGTACTGCCTGATTTTTCACAGAATTTTTGCAGGCCGGCATTGACCATGGTCAACACCGGGCACTTGAGTGCGCTCGTCAGTGAACCATTAAAAGATTGATAAGGCATGCCACAGCGCATGACCTTTGGGGGAAGCATGGATTTTTGGACCGCCATTCAGGCATTGATTCTTGGCGTCGTGGAGGGGCTTACCGAGTTCCTGCCGATCTCCAGCACCGGACACCAGATTATTGTCGCCGATTTGCTCGACTTCGGCGGCGAACGCGCCATGGCGTTCAACATCATCATCCAGCTGGGTGCGATCCTCGCGGTGGTCTGGGAATTCCGGCGCAAGATCCTCGATGTAGTCACCGGCTTGCCCACCCAGCGCAACGCCCAGCGCTTCACGGTCAACCTGCTGATCGCGTTCCTGCCGGCCGTGGTGCTGGGGGTGATCTTTGCCGACCTGATCCACCATTACCTGTTCAATCCGATCACCGTGGCCGCCGCGTTGGTGATCGGCGGCATCGTCATGCTGTGGGCCGAGCGCCGCGAGCATGAAGTGCACGCCGAAAGCGTCGATGACATCACCTGGAAAGACGCGCTCAAGGTCGGTTTTGCCCAGTGCCTGGCGATGATCCCGGGTACGTCGCGCTCCGGCTCGACTATCATCGGCGGCCTGCTGTTCGGCCTGTCGCGCAAGACCGCCACCGAGTTTTCATTCTTCCTGGCCATGCCGACCATGGTCGGTGCGGCGGTGTACTCGGGCTACAAATACCGCGACCTGTTCCAGCCGGCGGACCTGCCGGTGTTCGCCATCGGCTTCGTCACCTCGTTCATCTTCGCGATGATCGCGGTCAAGGGCCTGCTCAAGTTCATCGCCAGCCATAGCTACGCGGCGTTCGCCTGGTACCGCATTGCGTTCGGCCTGCTGATCCTGGCGACCTGGCAATTCGGCTGGATCGACTGGGCAGCGGCCAAGGCATGATGATTCAGCATCCGCGCCTTAAAGCGGCGATCTTTGTGCTGCTGTGCGCGGCGCCGCTGGTGGGGGCAGTATTGGTGTGGCAACGCGGCGAAACCGTGATTCCGCTGGTGGCCTATGGGGTGGTCAGCGTCATCGCGTTTTTCCTGTATTGGAGCGACAAGCGCAAGGCCCGCACCGACAGCTGGCGCACCCCGGAGAACATCCTCCACGCCGTGGAGCTGGCGGGCGGCTGGCCGGGGGCGCTGATTGCCCAGCAGGTGTTCCGGCACAAGACGCGCAAGGTGTCTTACCAGGTGCTGTTCTGGGTGATCGTGCTGTTGCACCAGGTGTTCTGGCTGGACCAGTTGTTCCTCGGTGGCACGCTACTGTCCGTTCTCTAGCAGCAACCCCACCTGTGTGCGCTTGGGCAGTTTGCTCACCACCAACTGGTGGGAGCGCTGCAACAGGCTACGCAGTTCCTCGGCCCCCAGCGGGTAGGGCGTGTTCATGATGATCCACTGCGCGCGTGCCAGGTACGGCGCCGGGTGGATGCCGGGACGGTCCACATGGCCGAGGAACAATTCCTTGTCGACCTTGAACGCCAGCGAGTCGCCGCGCAGATTCTGCAGGGCGAACATCTTGTTGCCGGCGATCGAGAACACCCGCACGCCACCCCACTTGTAGTCTTCCCGCGCGCCGGGCAGGCTCAGGCAGAACGTCGCGACCTGTGCTTCGGTCATTTTCATAGCAGGCGGTCTCCGCAGCTTTTGAAGCCTTCTTCCAGGTAATCGATCCAGGCGCGAATCGCCGGCAGAACGCCGCGGCGATGCGGGTAGACGGCCTGCAGCCAGCCGCCCGGCAATGACCACTCCGGCAGCAACTGTACGAGCCGGCCGCTGGCCAGTTCTTCTTCGCAGTACATCAGCGGCAGCACGGTAAAGCCCAGGCCCATGATGGCGCTGGCCTTGCGTACGTTGAAGTCATCGACGCCCAGGCGCGCTTCCATCACCAGGTCGTGGGGGTTGCCTTCAGGATCGAGGATGCGTTGGTGCACCATGCGGTCTGCTTCCAGCGCGCCGAGTATCGGCAGTTGCTTGAGGTCGTCGAGAGTGTTGATGTGCCGATCGTGCAAAAAGTTCGGGCTGGCGACCAGGGCCGTCTGGGCGGGGCGCAGGCGCTTGGTGACCAGCAGCGGGTCTTCATCGCCCAGTTCGCGCACGCGCAGCGCCACATCGATGCCTTCGGCTACCAGGTCGACACGGCGGTTGACCAGGGTCATCTCCAGCTGCACCTGGGGGTGGGCAGCCAGAAAACCCGCAACCACATCCGGCATTATGTTTTGCGCCAGCCCCACCGGGCACGTCACCCTCAGCCGCCCGCGCGGTTCACTGGACATGCTGGCGACGGCCTCGTCGGCCATCTCTGCTTCCAGCAGCATCGCCTGGCAATGGCGCAGGTAGCGCTCGCCGACGGCGGTCAGGGTCAGTTGCCGCGTGGTGCGTTGCAGCAGGCGCGCGCCGAGGCGCTCTTCCAGCTCGGCAATGCGCCGCGACAGCCGCGACTTGGGAATGCCCAACAGCCGCCCGGCCGCCGCAAAGCCACCGGCTTCGACGACTTTGGCAAAATAGTAGAGGTCGTTGAGGTCTTGCATGGTCAGCCTATTGTCCTGTCAGTGGGACAAACTATCGCATTTCAGGCGTCTTATCGACTATTGGTTTCATGCGTAGCATCCACTCCATCTGATCGCCACTGTCGATCCCACACTCGGAGATCCACCATGAAACTGTTGCACATCGATTCCAGCATCCTCGGCGACAACTCGGCTTCCCGTCAGCTCAGCACTGGCGTGGTCAAGGCCTGGCAGGCGGCCGAGCCGGGTGTGGAAGTGACCTACCGTGACCTCGCCAGCGAAGGCATCAACCACTTCTCCGGCGCGACCCTGGGCGCCCTGGGCACCGCCGCCGAACTGCGTGACGCCGCACAACAGCACGAGGCCGACCTGAGTGCCAACAGCCTGGCCGAATTCCTCGCCGCCGACGCCGTGGTGATCGGTGCGCCGATGTACAACTTCACCATTCCAACCCAGTTGAAAGCCTGGATCGACCGCATCGCCGTTGCCGGACAGACCTTCCGTTACACCGAAGCAGGCCCTGAAGGCCTGTGCGGTAACAAGAAAGTCATCATTGTGTCCACCTCCGGCGGCCTGCATGTCGGCCAGGCAACCGGTGTGGCCCACGAGGAATACCTCAAAGTGATGCTGGGCTTCCTCGGCATTACCGACATCGAATTCGTCCGCGCCCATGGCCTGGCCTATGGCGATGAGTTCCGCAGCAAGGCCTTGAGCGACGCCAACGTGCTCATCAACGAACAATTGTTCGCTGCTGCGTAAGGCTTGTGTAAATTTCGCCTCTGCTCGGTTTCAATCCGAAGCCGGGCGCCTAAACTCTGTATTCTTGTCGCCTGAAACGACCGGAATACGGAGTTTTTTCGTTTACCCGCTGTCATTACGTTGGCCCAGGTTATGCACGCATGGGTTTATCACCCGATGCGAGTGCCTTGAACCATGGACTTTTCATATAGACATGCCGCGGGTGTTGAACGTGGTCACGCAGCAAAGGTGGACATCCTCATGATGCGTCTTTGTGCCGTTATGGTTCTTTCCCTGCTGGGCGGCCTGATTTCAGTGCACGCCGCGCCCGCGCCGCACCCCCATTGGAGTGTGGGCTTCCATCGCATGACCTTTCTCGACCCGTTGGACCTGCAGCCGATGAAAGCCGTGGCCTTCTACCCGTCCACCGACGATGAACACAGCACGCAACTGGGTCCCTATCACGTCGCCGCCAGCGAAGATTCCAAGATCGCCATTGGCCGCTTTCCGATGCTGATGCTGTCCCATGGCAACACCGGTACGCCGCTGGCCCTGCATGACCTGGCCACTTCCCTGGCGCGCAAAGGCTTTGTGGTGGTCGCGGTGTTGCATCCCGGCGATAACTACAAGGACCACAGCCGCCTGGGCACGGTGAGTAACCTGTACGGCCGGCCGATCCAGATTTCCGAAGCGATCACCGCGACCCTGGGCGACCCGATGCTGTCGCCGTTCGTCAACGTCGATCAGGTGGGCGTTATCGGCTATTCGGCCGGTGGCGAAACCGCGTTGATCCTGGCGGGGGCCAAGCCGGACTTCGACCGCCTGCGTCGCTATTGCCAGGAACGCCCCGAAGACCGTGATGCCTGCACCACCAAGGGCGAACTGGTGGTGGACCGTGACGACCTGCAACCGCAATCCGACCCGCGCATTCATGCCTTGATGTTGATGGCGCCGTTGAGCCTGATGTTCGGCCGCCACACCCTGGCCGATGTGCATGTGCCGGTGCTGCTCTACAGCGGCGACGGCGACAAGCTGGTGGCGGTCGACAAGAACGCCGCCGCCCTGGCACGCAAACTGCCGGAGCCACCGGACTTCAAGCTGCTGGCGGGGGCAGGGCACTTCGTGTTCATGGCGCCGTGTGACAGCGACCAACTGGCCGCGATGCCGGCGATCTGCACCGATGCCGATGGCGTCGACCGCGAAGGCATCCACCGCGACCTGATCTCCGAGGCCGGGCGTTTTTTCACCCACACCCTCGGCCAGGCTACCCGCGCCGGTTTGCAGACCGCCGATCAGTAAGCGCGGCGCTTGAGCAGCAAGGTCACGCCCAGCGCCGTGACCGATAACAGCGCTGCGCAGAAGAAAATCCAGCTGTAACCCAGGTTCAACGCCACGGCGCCCATCAACGGCCCGGCAATCGCCAGGGCCAGGTCGAAAAACACCGCATAGGCACTCAGGCCCGCACCGCGGCTGCTGTTGGGCACCTGCTTGATGGCCTCCACGCCCAGCGCCGGGTACACCAGCGACAAGCCAAAGCCGGTCAGCCCTGCACCGATCAAGGCTACGCCGGTGGAGGGTGCCAGCCACAGCAGCGTCAGGCCCAGGGTCTCGATGATCATGCAGGCAATCGCCGCCCTGAAGCCGCCAAACCGGCTGATCGCGGAGATGAACAGCAGCCGCGAGAGGATAAAACACACGCCAAACACCGTGAGGCAGTACGCCGCGCCGGCCCAGCCGCGATTGAGGTAATACAGGGTGATAAAGGTGGTCAGGGTGCCGTAGCCGATGGACGCCAGGCACAGGCTGGCACCAAAGGGTGCAATGCGCCCGAACACCGCCCAGAACGGCAGGCGCTCGCCGCGTACCACCGGCACCGAGGGTTTATTGCGGATCAGCACCAGGCCCAGCGCCGCCAATACCGACAGCGCGATACCCAGGCTGGTGTAGCCATATTCGGCGACCATCACCACTCCGAGCGGCGCGCCGAGGGCGATGGCGCCGTAGGAGGCAATGCCATTCCACGAAATCGACCGCGCCGTGTGCTCCGCCCCGACCTGGCCCA
This sequence comes from Pseudomonas sp. Yb2C2, assembly GCF_052112325.1. NCBI lineage: Bacteria > Pseudomonadati > Pseudomonadota > Gammaproteobacteria > Pseudomonadales > Pseudomonadaceae > Pseudomonas > Pseudomonas sp. Yb2C2. The sequence continues at coordinate 22,346 of NZ_JAVAJK010000029.1, forward strand.
TGCACCAACTGATGGTGCCCACGCCGATCAGGCCTTGGGCCACGCCCAGCAACAGCCGGCCGAGTATCAGAATCCCCAGGCTCAGGCTGGGCAGGCTGTCCACCAGGGTGGCGAAGAACGTCAACACACCGCTGACCAGGATGCCCGCCAGCCCCAGTACAATCGCGCGCTTGGTGCCGACGTTGTCGGACATGCGCCCGGCCATGGGACGGCTGAGCAGAGTTGCCAGGTACTGCGAGCCGATGGTAATCCCGGCCACCACCGCGCTGAAGCCCAGTTGCTCATGGACATAGCCCGGGATTACCGCAATCGGCAGGCCGATGCAGATAAAGGCGATGAAGGTGTAGAAGACGATGGAGACGATCTGCAGGGTGATCGACAGGGAGGAGGAGGCGTTGGACATGGGCACTCGTTCGCGGGCGGGCGGTGAACGCATCATGGCAAGGGCTTGGGGGAAAAGGAAGCAGGCTAACTACTTTGGCTGAGAAACCGGCTTACTGTGGCGAGCGGGCTTTTGTGGTGAGCGGGCTTGTTGTGGTGAGCGGGGCAAGCCCGCTCACCACAACAAGCTCCCTCGCCACAACAAGCATGCTCCCAGGGTTTCAGGTCGCTACTGTTAGAACACCACGCCTTGGCTGCGCAGGTAATCGTCGTAAGTGCCGCTGAAGTCGATCACGCCGTTGGCGCTCAACTCGATGATGCGGGTGGCCAGGGACGATACGAACTCACGGTCGTGGCTGACGAAGATCAGCGTGCCTGGGTAGTTCTCGAGCGCCAGGTTCAGCGCCTCGATGGATTCCATGTCCAAGTGGTTGGTCGGTTCGTCCATGATCAGCACGTTCGGCTTTTGCAGGATCAGCTTGCCGAACAGCATGCGGCCTTGCTCACCACCGGAGATCACCTTGACCGACTTGAGGATCTCGTCGTTGGAGAACAGCATGCGCCCCAGGGTGCCACGGATCACTTGCTCGCCTTGAGTCCACTGGCCCATCCAGTCGAACAGGCTCATGTCGTTTTCGAAGTCGCTGGCGTGGTCCTGGGCGTAGTAGCCCAGTTCCGCGGCGTCGGTCCACTTGATGCTGCCGGCATCCGGGGTCAGTTCGTTGACCAGGGTGCGCAGCAGGGTGGTCTTGCCGATACCGTTCGGGCCGATGATCGCCACGCGCTCGCCGGCTTCAACCTGGAAGCTGAAGTCCTTGAACAGCGGCTTGCCGTCGAAACCTTTGGCCATGCGCTCGACGATGACCGCCTGGCGGTGCAGCTTTTTGGTTTGTTCGAAACGGATGAACGGGCTCACGCGGCTCGAAGGCTTGACCTCGGCCAGCTGGATCTTGTCGATCGCCTTGGCACGGGAGGTCGCCTGCTTGGCTTTCGAGGCGTTGGCCGAGAAGCGGCTGACGAAGGACTGCAGCTCGGAGATCTGCGCTTTCTTCTTGGCGTTGTCCGACAGCAGTTGCTCGCGGGACTGGGTCGCCACGGTCATGTACTCGTCGTAGTTGCCCGGGAACAGGCGCAGCTCGCCGTAGTCCAGGTCAGCCATGTGGGTGCACACGCTGTTCAGGAAGTGACGGTCGTGAGAGATGATGATCATCAGGCTGGAGCGCTGGGTCAGGATGTTTTCCAGCCAGCGGATGGTGTTGATGTCCAAGTGGTTGGTCGGTTCGTCGAGCAACAGCACTTCCGGGTCCGAGAACAGCGCCTGGGCCAGCAACACACGCAGTTTCCAGCCGGGGGACACTTCGCTCATCGGGCCGAAATGCTGTTCCAGGGGAATACCCAGGCCCAGCAGCAGTTCACCGGCACGGGATTCGGCGGTGTAGCCGTCCATCTCGGCGAATTCGGTTTCCAGCTCGGCCACGGCCATGCCGTCGTCTTCGCTCATTTCCGGCAGCGAGTAGATACGGTCGCGCTCGGCCTTGACCTTCCACAGCTCCTCGTGCCCCATGATCACGGTGTCGAGCACGGTGAATTCTTCGTAGGCGAACTGGTCCTGGCGCAGCTTGCCCAGGCGCACATTCGGCTCCAGCATGACCTGTCCGCCGGACGGATCGAGGTCGCCGCCGAGGATTTTCATGAAGGTCGACTTGCCGCAACCGTTGGCACCGATCAGACCATACCGGTTGCCGGCGCCGAACTTGACCGAGACGTTCTCAAAGAGCGGCTTGGCGCCGAACTGCATGGTGATGTTAGCTGTGGAGATCAATTACTTTACCTATCAATGGGTTGCGAGCGTGGCGGCAGGAGCCTTCAGGCATGCATCAACAGCGACATCAAGGCGCGAAACCCGGTCGCTGAGCAAAAAATGGGGGATGTGTGTTGGAATTTGGCGCGCATTATCGCATATGTCAGGCGACAGTTGTATGGCGGCCGACGACGGATGTTCAGCGCTTTGAATGTGGCAAGCCATTCTCGACGAAGCCGCGCTCAGTAAGTTGTTGCGATTGCCTGCGCGAGCTGCATGTCGGTCATGGGGCGCGTGTGAGGGGCCGAGCGGTAGTGTAGAGATGCCTGCTCAAACTGAGCGCCGCGAATTTCGCCCTCGGAGCCAATGAATGCAAGGGCATCATCCTTCGCTTTTTTCATTACTGAGGGCGAGTAGACCGTAAATGCCGTGGTCCCGCCGAGGACAATGGTCGGGAACAGGGTGGTGGCGCTCAGCGCTCTCTCGACCGGGTTCTCCACATACCATGCCATAGCGTTGGTGCTGATCGATGCCATGAGGGCGATTGCCAGCGTCTTCCAGGAATTCATTCTTCGATGCTTCCATTGCGGTCGAAGGACGCACGATAACAGAGTCGGCTGAGCGCCAGAAACCCGGCCCGTCAGCAATTAAACACAGGCGCATAACGCTCTTCGCGTTTCTTGAAGTGAATCGGGGCCATAGGGACTTTTTCACCGTTGACGAATATGTCCGGGAAGGTAAGCGTGAAATCATCCATGTCGCCTTGGCCCAACGCTGTCCCTTTGAACCCGCTGTGGAATGTTTTCCTGGGGTCGAAACCGGTTTTGAGTTGTTCAATGGTGACAGGATAGCTTTGCCCATTCGCCAGGGTGACCGTGACAACGGGCGACGCTGCACTGACCCAAAGCGTCGGGTCGGCCTGTTTGACGGCTGCTGTGTTATTGGATGGGTAGAGCCGTCCGAACAGGCGCAGTTCAGCAGCGGTTGAGCGCTGGTTACCCGGCCAGCTGGATGTGCCGGGTGGCGCAACATAGACCAGCACATGAACCCAGTTGAGTTCTTCTGCCAGTGGGGCATAGCTCATCGCCGCTTTCGGGCCGGGGCAGGTGCGCGAAAGCAGGGCGTTGCTGCCCACCGTCGACTCCGGATGCAGATAGGGCCCCGTGCTGCATCCTGCGAGCAGAAGCAGTAGCGGATACAGGAAGTATTTCTTCATAGTGGCAACTCCATTTGCTGTTTGGGTTCGGCGCACAGTGTCGCTTATATCAGGCCGCAGATGCGTGAGGCGCGAAGAAGGGTTTGGCCAGCGTCTCCGGCATCGCCAGCCATAACAGCGCCAACGCGACGCCCGCCACCCCGGCCAGGGTGAGGAAGGCCGCATTGTAGCCGGCCTGCTGCACCACAAAACCGGCCAGGCTGCTGCTCAAGGCCGCGCCCAGCCCAAATACGGTGGACAGCGCCCCCAGGCTGACGTTGAAACGCCCGGTGCCCTGGGTCAGGTCCTTGACGATCACCGGGAACAGCGCACCGAAGATCCCCGCGCCGATACCGTCAAGCATCTGCACGGCCACCAGCCAGTAGGGATCGCTGGACAGGGTATAGAGCACGCCACGCAGCGGCAGGATCATGAAGCCGAACAGCAACAGCGGCTTGCGCCCCCACACGTCGGCCTTGCTGCCCACCAGCCAGGCCATCGGCACCATCACCAATTGTGCGGCGACAATACAGGCCGAGGTCAGCGGCGTGGCCATCTGCAGGTTGATCTGCGAGAGCTTCTGGCTGACCAGTGGCAGCATCGCCGCATTGGCCAGGTGGAAGAGGGCGCAGCAGACGGCAAACAGCAATAACGGCCGGTTGGCCAGCAAGACCGCAATGCCGGACGGCTGCTCATGGTCGCTGTGGTGGGCAGGGTCGAAGCCCCGGGCCACCTCATGGTCGATCGCCTTGGCGGAGACGCAACTGACCGCGACGACGCTGGCCACTGCCATAAAGGCCATCAGGTAGAACACCACCACGGGTCCGAACAGGTACGCCAGGCCACCGGCCAACAGCGCCGCCACAGCGTTGCCGGCATGGTTGAAGGTTTCGTTGCGCCCGGTGCGCCGGGTGAACGCACGTGGCCCGGTAATGCCCAGGGAAATTGCGGAGATCGCCGGCGCGAACACCGAGGCAGCGATGGCACTGGCCGCCTGGGTCAAGGCAACCAGGCTGAATGAACTGACGAAGGGCAGCAGCAGGCAACTGCCGGTCACCAGCAGGGCGGCAACGGCAATCACAGCGCGTTTGCTGCGTGTGCGGTCGATCAGGGCACCCGCCGGGCCCTGGGTGATCAGCGCCGCGATACCTGCCAGGGTCATGACTACGCCGATACTGGCCGGATCCCACTTGTGCACCGCCAGCAAGTAGATGGCCAGGTACGGGCCGAGGCCGTCGCGCACATCCGCCAGGAAAAAATTCAGGCTGTCCAGGGACAGGGTATTACGCAGGTCGGCGTGTTTGGCCACGATCAGGACTTCGCAGGGGGCGTTCAAAGGCTGAACACTCATTGCGCTAGTGACCTGCGCGCAGTTCATTTAGTTTCGCCTGCTGCTGGGGTTTTAATCTGCGGGCTTGTGGCTTATTTTCTTTGCCTCGCCGTATGACTTATCTGGAGACGCAATGGACATGCCCTCAGCTCAACAGGCGATTGCCTGCAACAAGGACGCCTGGGATCAATCCGCCGACCTGCATAAAACCACCGAGACCTGGAGCGCCCTGCTTAACGGGGTCCGCGACCCTGGGTTTTCGTGCCTGGACCCCACCCTTACCGGGCTGTTGCAAGACATCGGCGTTGCCGGCAAAGAGGTGGTGCAGGTGTGCTGCAATAACGGTCGCGAAAGCCTGTCGCTGTTTGGCCTGGGCGCGTGCTCGGTGGTCGGTGTGGATCAATCCCGGGCGTTCCTGCAGCAGGCCCGTGAGCTTGCCGACGTTTCGCCCCACAACCCGGAATTCATCGAAAGCGATATCCACCAGTTGCCATCCCGCTTGCACGAGCGCTTCGACATTGCCTTGGTGACCATCGGCGTGCTGGGCTGGATGCCGGATGTGGCGCTGTTCATGCGCCATGTTGCGAGGACCTTGAAACCCGGTGGCACGCTGGTGATGTATGAAACCCACCCGTTTCTGGAAATGTTCGACCCGCGCGCGCCAGACCCACTGTTGCCGGCCAGTTCGTACTTCCAGCGTGAGCCTTTTGTGCTGCAGGAGTCGATTGTCTATGAGGGGCAGGGCGAAGTGGCGGGGCCGACCTCCTATTGGTATGTGCACACCCTGGGGGATGTGGTGAGCGCGGCGATTGCTGCGCAATTGCAGATCGACCATCTGCAGGAATATGCCCACTCCAATCGCGAAGAACTTTACGACCAGTACGAGCACCAGCCTGCCCAGTTGCCCCTGTGCTTCACGCTGGCCGCCACCAGGCGTCCCGCCTGAGCCGATTGGCGCCAGGCAAAAAAAGCCCGCGAACGGGCGGGCCAAGGGATTTACTGGAGTAGGTAGGCTTCACCTAGATTCGACAAGCCCGCTCACCACAGAAGCCTAATTGCCATAGATTCCGTATTCACTGGAAGTTGTGTAGATACCCATGCCTATAGGGCTGAAAGTGAAGGCTTTGTGAAAATGCTGTCGCGCGTTCGGATGGCGCACAGCATCAAGCGCGGCGCACGAAAGTGCGCATGGTTTGGCCTGGGCCGGTACTGAACACGATGGGCCTGGGCATACCTTCATCCGCAGCAATGAACACAAATGAATCCCCCTCGAGGCGATAACTGGCGGGCAGGTGCTTACCGGCGTCATCGCCCAGGGCGTCCACCCAGGTAATGCTTTTGGGAACCGTGCTGCTGTCGAGGAAAAACCGGCCCGCCAACAACACCTCGCCACTGACGGTCTTCACTTCGAAGCGGTCGCCGCTGATGGTGGTTAAAGCACCCGGAGCGCTGTGGGCATCGATGGGATTGAGTACGCCACTGTCTTCGAGTGAGGTTTGCTCCCAGGCGCCTTGAAGGGCTTGACTATCCGGATCTGAAAGGGCTGACATACAAATTCCTTTTTGCTGAGGGGGTAATTGCCGGACGTTGCCGGCGGTGCAGCCTTTTACCATCTTTCGCCGTTCGATGATCGGTGGTTGCCGTGCCCCAAGGCCTGCCCGTCAAGGCGTCTGCCTGGCACATTCACTAGACAGGTTTTCACAATTCTTGATTAACTTTTGGTTACAAACTGTGGCTAAATAACTGCCACGGACCACGTATCGGGTCATTACTCAGCCGGTCGTGCCAATTGTGTGAATTGTGATTTCAGACGCTGCTATCCATCCTCAGCCGTTGTGGGCGCGCAGGAGCAGCCTGTTTTCTTCTGACATGTGAACGAAATTCCTTGAAACTCATCATTGTTGTTCTCTACGTTGCCTCCATTGCGTATGTACACCTGCGTGGTCGGGTGCGGCATAAGCTGGGCCGCCAACTCAGTGATCATTCGACCTTCCTGGCCCCGATCAACTGCTTGCTGTACCTGTGCTCCAGGCTACCCGGCCGCCCCTACCTGTCACCCAGTGACTTTCCTGACTTGAGCCCCCTTGAGGCGCATTGGAAGGAGATTCGCGAGGAGGGCTTGAACCTCATGCACAAGGGTGAAATCAAGCGCTCGGACCAGTACAACGATGTAGGTTTCAACTCGTTCTTCAAGTCTGGCTGGAAGCGCTTTTACCTGAAATGGTACGGCGAAAGCCATCCTTCGGCGATGAAGCTGTGCCCGCGTACCACCGAGCTGTTACAGGGCATCGGCTCGATCAAGGCGGCAATGTTCGCCGAGTTGCCACCGGGTTCCAAGCTGGTGCGCCACCGTGACCCCTACGCCGGTTCGTACCGTTATCACTTGGGTCTGGTGACCCCGAATGATCCGGGCTGCTATATCAATGTGGACGGCGAGAACTATTACTGGCGTGACGGTGAGGCAGTGATGTTTGACGAGACCTACATCCACTACGCCGAAAACACCACGCAGCAGAACCGCATCATCCTGTTTTGCGATATCGAGCGGCCGATGAAATATCGCTGGGCTGCCACGTTCAACCGTTGGTTCAGTCGTAACGTCATGGCCGCTGCAGGCTCGCCCAACGATGCAGGCGACAAGACCGGCGGGCTCAATCGCGCGTTTAACCGGCTGTACAAGATTCGCTTGCGTGGTAAAGAGCTGAAAAAACGCAACCGCACACGTTACTACCTGGAAAAATGGGCGATCTTCGCGGCACTGGCACTCATCTTCATACTGATTTGAAGTCGACCCGGGCGTTAGTCACTCCGGTGGATTTGCGCCCAACTTTTCCCACATTTTTTTATTGATCTTCTGCCGATTGGCGTAGCCGGCCCAAGGATCAACCTTCAGCCCGTGCAAGCGTTGGTGCAGGTTGGCCACCGTCCATTGCTGAGCGCCGCGCAAGCCCTTCAATTCCTCGCGACTGACCGGCACCGACACCGGCAGCCCAGGGCGTGCGCGCACCGAATAGGCCGCCACGGTGCTCGCGCCTCGTGCATTGCGCAGGTAATCGATAAAGATCTTGCCTACACGGTTTTTCGGCCCGGAGGTGGCGGTGAAGCGCTCGGGCAGTTGCTCGGTCATGAATTGGGCAATGGCCTTGGCAAAGGCCTTTACGCTGTCCCAGCCATCCCGCCGCGCCAACGGTATGACCAGGTGCAAGCCTTTGCCGCCGCTGGTCTTGACGAAGGCTTCCAACCCCAGTTCGTCGAGTACCGACAAGGTGAGCTGAGCGGCTTCCAGCATGGTTTTCCAGGGCAGCGCCGGGTCCGGGTCAAGGTCCAGCACAAACAGGTCCGGGGTTTCGATCTTGTCCGAGGTGGCGCCCCAGGTATGCAGTTCGAGGGTGCCCATTTGCACGGCCCCAATCAGCGCTTTCGTCGTGTCGATCTCCATCAGGCGCGCATGGCCTGGATCCAGTGCCGGGTCCAGTTGCTTGATGTTCGGAATCGCCAGGCGCTCCGCGTGCTTCTGGAAGAACTGCTCGCCCTCGATGCCTTCCGGAGCCCTGAGCAGGGACACGGGGCGATGGCGCAGGAAGGGCAGGATCCATTCGCTGATGCCTTCGTAGAACTGCGCCAATTGCTGTTTTTGTGTGCCGCTTTGCGGGTCGATGACGCGCTCGGGGTGAGTGATGTTCACGCCGCTGCTGGGCTTCTGGCTTTTCAGCGCTTTGAGGGATTTTGCCGTGCGCGGCTGTTCATGGATGATCTGCCCTGCGGGCTTGTCGGTGCGCAACCCCACGAAGACCGCCTGGCGCACCACGCCTTCGCGGGTCCACTCGGCAAATTGCACTTCGCCGACCAGGCGCGGTTCCACCCAGTGCACACCCCGTGCCTGGGCGGCGGTGAGGGGTTTTTCCAGAGGCGATGCCTTGCGCTCCAGAGGGGTGAGTTGGGCGTAGATGTTTTTCAATGAGGCCTGGTCGAACCCGGTGCCCACCCGCCCGGCGTAGACCAGCCCGCCATCGTCATTGACTGCCAGCAGCAGCGCGCCGAAACCACTGCGCGAACCCTGGGGGCGGGTGTAGCCGACAATCACGAACTCCTGGCGCAGGCGGCATTTGAGCTTGATCCAATCGGTATTTCGAGTGGAGACGTAGGGGCTGCCCTTGCGCTTGCCGATCACGCCTTCCAAGGCCAGGTCGCAGGCGCTTTCGAAAATATCCTGCTGGTTGGCGGCAAACGCTTCGGAGAAGCGCAGCAGTTTGCTGCGGCTGCCGGACAAGGCGTCTTTGAGCGCGGCGCGACGCTCCTCCAGCGGCGCCTGGCGCTGATCGCAGCCGTTTAAAAACGGCGCGTCGAACAGGTAGTAGACAATGTCCAGGCTGCGGCCGATATCAAAGGCATTTTGCAGCGCCTGAAAGTCCGGCAGGCCATCACCATTGAGGCTGACCACCTCGCCATCGAGCCAGCTGTCCTTGAGCTTGAGGGCGTGCAAGGCCTTGGCCTGGCGTGGCAGGCGTTCGGTCCAGTCGTGGCCGTTACGCGTGAACAGGCGAACCTCGCCGTCGCGTATGCGGGCGAGCATGCGGTAACCGTCGAACTTGATTTCGTAGTGCCAATCGCCCTCGGGCGCGCGGTCAACCAGGGTTGCCAATTGCGGCGCGAATTGATCGGGTAAGGCGGCTGTGGCTTTCTGTGTTTTTGCGCGTGGTTTGGGCTTGGTTTTGCCCACGGATGCGCCGCTGAGCACGCTTTTGGGTTGGGCCTGGACAATGTCGTAGTCGGCGGCGGGGCGTGCCTGCTGGTCTTTTTCCTTGATCAGCAGCCACTGCTCCTTGTCGCCGCTGCCCTTGAGGCGCGTACGCACCAGCGCCCAGTCACCCGAGAGCTTCTCACCGACCAGGGTGAATTTGAGTTTGCCGGCGGCATAGGCCTTGTGCGGGTCGTCGTGGGGCTTCCACACACCGCGGTCCCACACGATCACGTCGCCGGCGCCGTACTGGCCGGCCGGGATACTGCCCTCGAATCCGCCATAGCTGATGGGATGATCTTCAACATGGACAGCCAAGCGTTTCTGGCTCGGGTCCAGACTCGGGCCTTTGGGCACCGCCCAACTAAGCAGCACGCCGTCCAGTTCCAGGCGAAAGTCATAATGCAGGTTGCGCGCATCGTGCTTCTGGATCACGAAGCTCAGTGCCGATGCCTTGCGTTTACGGCCCGGTGAGCTGCCTGATGGCTCGGCGGTGACCTCGAAATCGCGTTTACGGTTGTATTCGCTCAGGGGCTTTGCCATGGGGTTCTCCTGTAGATGGCAGGCTCAAGAGGCCTTTTTGCCGGCTTTTTTTGCCGCCGGTTTTTTCGTCGTCGGTTTGCCGGCCAGGCTGCGTTTGAGCAACTCGGTCAGGTCGATCACATCGGCCGACTTGCGCTCCTCACTGCCTTCCTGGGATTCGACGTCTTCGATCTTGCCGGCCTTGGCCTTCTTCGCCACCAGCGCCATGATTTTTTCCTGAAAACTGTCGCGATAGTCCTCGGGCTGCCAGTCTGCACTCATGTCTTGCACCAGACGCTTGGCCATGTCCAGCTCGCCCTTGGCCAGGCTCGGTTTGGTCACGTCGCTGGGGAGTTCCAGTTCATCCAGGCCGCGCACCTCGGCGGGCCAGCGCAGCATCACCAGCACCAGCGCCGACTCCAGGGGCATCACTGCCGCCAGGTGCTGCTTGGTATGCAGCACCACGTTGGCCAGGGCGACCTTGCGGGTTTTGTTCAGGGTTTCGCGCAGCAGCGCGTAGACCTTGCCACCGCGTTTGTCCGGGGCCAGGAAGTAGGGGGTGTCGATGTTCGGCAGCGGGATCTGGTCACTGTCGACGAAGGCGATGATCTCGATGGTCTGGGTCGATTTAGGGTGGGCCGAGCGAATTTCCTCTTCACTGAGCACCACATAGCGGCCTTTCTCAAACGCCACGCCCTTGACGATATTCTCCTTGGCGACCTCCTTGCCCGTGGCCTTGTTGATGCGTTTGTAGCCCACCGGGTCCATGCTGCGCTTGTCCAGCCAGTCGAAATCCACGCCCTGGGCGGACGTGGCCGAGACCAGCGATACCGGAATATGAACCAGGCCGAAACTGATGGCGCCTTTCCAGATTGCCCGTGGCATACGTGTGATTCCTTAACAAGAAGCTGTGTTCTGGTGACTCGAAGGCTGCGTGAAAAGTTTCGCCGGGCAGATGCGCGGACAGATCTCGTTACACCTGATCAGAAACTATTTAGTTACGAAAGCCGAACCCAGGGCGTAGCGTGGTATCGAAAGCACGTACTCCTCGCCCCAGAGAGGCTTTGTCATGAACAGCTGTGTGCGTCATCTCGCGGTGCTGGTGTTGGGCCTGGCACTTGGGCCAGTTGCCCTCGCGCAAAACCTGCCCGGCAGAAGCGATTCCAATACCGGCCCGATCCACCGGGCCAATCCCAACAGCATGCAGGGCACCCAGCCCAATACGCCGGCGGTGCGTGGTATTCAGACCGTGCCGACGCCGCGCGCACCGACCCTGGAAAACGGTGGTATCGGCAATCGCTACCCGCAACGCGATGCGGCCCCCAGCCGCCCAGCCACCGACTCCAAAGCCCCCACCTATGATGCCAACGGCAATCGCCGGTAAGGACGCTGTCTTATGTTTATACGCAAAACCCTGCTCGCCACCCTGTGCGCCACCACCCTGCTTGCGCAGACGGCCGTTTATGCCGCCGATGGGCAGCAGTTCCCCAGTGAACAAGGCAGCATCACCGCGACCCCGATCGCCAAAGGCCTCGATCACCCGTGGGCCGTGGCATTTCTACCCGACCAGCAAGGGTTCCTGGTGACCGAGCGTCCGGGGCGCCTGCGCCTTGTCAGTCCGGACGGCAAGCTGTCTGCGCCGTTGACCGGCGTGCCTGAGGTGTGGGCCAAGGGGCAGGGCGGTTTGCTCGATGTGGTGCTGTCGCCGGACTTCAAGCAGGACCGCATGGTCTACCTGACGTACGCCGAAGGCGGTGGCAAGGGCGGTACGGCCGGCACCGCAGTGGGGCGCGGGCGCCTGGCTAAGGACATGAGTGGCTTGACCGATTTCAACGTGATCCTGCGCCAGGAGCCGAAACTCTCCACCGGCAACCACTTCGGTTCGCGCCTGGCCTTCGACCGCGATGGCTACCTGTTCGTGACCCTGGGGGAAAACAACGACCGCCCGACCGCCCAGGACCTGGACAAGCTGCAGGGCAAAGTCGTACGGATCTACCCGGATGGCCGCGTGCCCGATGACAACCCGTTTGTCGGTCAAGCCGGGGTACGTTCCGAGATCTGGTCCTACGGCCAGCGCAATCCGCAAGGGCTGGCGCTGAACCCATGGAGTGGCACGCTCTGGGAAAACGAACACGGGCCGCGCGGCGGTGATGAAATCAACATTATCGAGCGCGGCAAGAACTACGGCTGGCCGCTGGCGACTCACGGCATCAACTATTCGCTGACACCGATTCCCGAGGCCAAGGGCAAGACCGCAGAAGGCACCGTAGCGCCCCACCATGTGTGGGAGAAATCACCGGCCATCAGTGGCATGGCCTTCTACGACGCCGACCGGTTCAAGGCGTGGCAGCACAACGTGTTCATCGGTGCGCTGGCCAGCCAGGAACTGATTCGTCTGCAGTTCGATGGCGACAAGGTTATCCATGAGGAGCGCTTGCTGGGCGGCTTGAAGGCACGCATTCGCGATGTGCGGCAGGGGCCGGATGGCTTTCTGTATGTGCTGACGGATGAGGACGATGGCGTGCTGTATCGGGTGGGCCTCAATCAGGATTGAGCAATGAGCCGCAAGCTTGAAGTTTCAAGCTTGCGGCTTCAGTCAAAGCCCGAGTTCGGACAACCCCGGATGATCATCCGGGCGCCGTCCCAGCGGCCAGTGGAACTTGCGTTCGCTCTCCTTGATCGGCAGGTCGTTGATGCACGCGAAACGATTGGCCATCAGGCCGTTCTCGTCGAATTCCCAGTTCTCATTGCCATAGGAGCGGAACCAGTTACCCGAGTCGTCGTGCCATTCGTAGGCATAGCGCACGGCGATGCGGTTGTCGGTAAAGGCCCATAGCTCCTTGATCAGCCGATAATCCAGCTCCCTGGCCCATTTGCGCGTGAGAAAACCCTTGGCCTCTTCGCGGTCATGGGCGAATTCGGCACGGTTACGCCATTGCGTGTCCCGGGTGTAAGCCAGCGACACCCGGTGCGGGTCGCGGGAATTCCAGCCGTCTTCGGCCAGGCGCACTTTTTCAATCGCCGATTCACGGGTAAACGGCGGCAAGGGCGGACGTGTTTCTGCGGTAGATGACATCAGGCGGCTCCTTAAAACCATACAGCGTTATCGAAAGTTGCCAGGCGGGTGCGTTCACAGTCCCAATAACGTTCGCGCCATGCATTGCGCATTATCGGCAGCTGTTGAATCACCCATGACCAGGGCAACGGTAATGGCGCCATCGATCAGGATCAGCAGTTGCGCGGCCTGCCGTTCGGGGTCGGGGGTACCATGTGCTTGGCACAGTTCGAATGCGTACTCGAACAGTTTCTGTTTATGGGCCTTGGCCAGCAGGCGGACCGGGTCGTGCGGGTCGCCGGTTTCGCCACTGGTGTTGATAAAGGCGCAGCCGCGAAAATCCGCCGAGCCGAACCAGGCCTTGAGCGCGTCGAACAGCGCCAGCAAGCGTGCGCCGCTGCCATCGACGCGCTCCACTTCGCCGCGCAGCCAGTGCATCCAGCGCTCGTCACGGCGCTGCAGGGCCGCGATCACCAGCTCATCTTTATTGGCGAAGTAACGGTAAATGCTTTTTCTCGAGACGCCGGCGGTTTTCACCAGGAAGTCCATGCCGGTGGCGGCGATGCCGTGGCGATAGATCAACTTCTCGGTGACGTCGAGGATAATGTCGCGTGTTTCGTTATGAGTCATATCGTTCATGGCTTGAAAAGTAGAACGATCGTTCTTCTTGGTCAACAAGAATTTTACTCTCTGCCACTGCGAGACCTGAGCACCCCCATGGTGTAAGCTCGGGGCCTCTTCGGATTCGACCCATTGCGAGCCTTATGCCGTCGTTCTTCAAACGCTCCCTGTTGCCAAAACTGCGCGGTTTTCCCCTGACTCCCGACGCCATTGATGTGCTGTCCGGCGCTGACGCTTTCCGTCGCTGCCTGCTGGAGAACATCGCCACGGCCACCCGCCGCATCTACATCGTCGCGTTGTACCTGCAGCAGGACGAGGCAGGGCAGGAGATCTACGACGCCCTGCACGCCGCCAAGGCCGCACGGCCGGAACTGGACATCGTGGTGGTAGTCGACTGGCTGCGCGCCCAGCGCGGGCTGATCGGCGCCGGCAAGCAACCGGGCAACAGCGCCTGGTACCAGGCCATGACGCAGCGCCATGCCAGTGAAGTGCCGGTGTACGGCGTACCGGTGCAAACCCGCGAGCTGTTCGGTGTGCTGCACCTCAAGGGCTTTGTGATCGATGACAGCGTGTTGTACAGCGGTGCCAGCCTGAACAACGTGTACCTGCACAAGTTCGATAAATACCGCTTCGACCGTTACCACCTGATCCACAGCCAGCCCCTGGCCGATTCCATGCAGCACTTGGTGGAACACGGCCTGGTGACCTCCAAGGCCGTGCACCGCCTCGACCTGCCCAACCCGCCGACCACCCGCAGCCTGCGCAACGACATCGGCGACCTGCGCAGCCGTCTCAAGCACGCGGCCTACGACACCACGGCAGGGCAGTTGCCCAACGGCCACCTGTCTGTCAGCCCGTTGCTCGGCGTGGGCAAGAACAACCCGTTGAACCGCGTGATCCTCGAACTGATCGCCAGCGCCCAGCACCAACTGACCATCTGTACGCCGTACTTCAACCTGCCGCTGCCGGTGACCCGGGAGATCAACCGCGCCCTGGCGCGTGGGGTGAAGGTCGACATCATCGTCGGCGACAAGACCGCCAACGATTTCTACATCCCGCCCAGCGAACCCTTCAAGGTGATCTCGGCACTGCCGTACCTGTATGAAATCAGCCTGCGCCGCTTTGCCAAGCGTCATCAACCGGTGATCGACAGCGGCCAGTTGAACCTGCACCTGTGGCGCGACGGCGACAACACCTACCACCTCAAGGGCATGTGGGTCGATCAGCGCTACACCTTGCTCACCGGCAACAACCTCAACCCACGGGCGTTTCGTCTCGACCTGGAAAACGCCTTGCTCGTCGATGACCCCCAAGGCCAGTGGCTGGAGCCGCGACGCACGGAACTGGCGCAGATCTTCCAGCACACCACGCGGATCGAGCGTTACCAGGACTTGCAAACCCTGGTGGATTATCCGCAGGCGGTGGGCAAGTTCCTGCGTCGCGTCAGCCGGGTGAGGATTGAGCGATTGCTGTACCGAATCCTTTAAGCCGCCTTGTGAAATCATCAGCAATGCAATCGTAGAGGGTATCGGACAGTTCCTATATCCAGCCTGGGATAAGCGTCTTTACAGTGCCTCTCACCGTTCACGGATGGACGGATCCATTCTTAATGGACTCATCCGAGAGAGCGATGACTATGTTGATGCTACTGCCTCACAGCCGCCCATCCGTTCCGGAGTTTCCCACCCCACCCAGCGCAGTGCCTGCTGCGCCTGATCCCATACCGACTCAACCACCCGCCCTGCGCAAGCGGCGATCCACTGCCGATGCAACGCCGGCCGCGGCTGGCCCGTGGACGCGACTGCCTCCCCGGGATCAGGCCCGCACTGCCGCCGCCGACACTCAGTTGGCTGAGCGCGTTGCCGCCGCTGAAAGCAGCGGCTACACGATGGTCGAGGTGCCGCCGGACAGCAGTCCGGGCATGGCAACGCGCTTGTACCAACACCTGCTGAACCGACCAGCGTTGCAACAGTGGATTGCCGAGCAGCGCCTTGAACCTGCGACCCTGACCTTTCACCGCGATCATATCGAGGGTTATGCCAACCATAATGGTGTACGCAGCGCCGTCAGATTCAGCCTGACCGATAACTCCGGCTGGAACGAAGTTTCCCGCACCCTGAGGCCGATTCGAGAACTGCTGGACCCCTCGGACCAGGGGCTGCCTTTTATCGGGCCAGACGACGCATTGTGGCTGCCGCGCCAAGGGCTCGGCCAGATCACTGCCGGCAACCTTGAGCAGACCTGGCAAGTGATCAGCGAACTGGCGGAGCGCCTTGCCCTGGCCGATCGCCTTGAAGCAGAACTTGAAGAACTGCCGGACACTGCGCGTACGGACTGGTCGGATCATGAGACCGAGCTTTCACCGGCATCGTCATTGCCCCGGCATAGCCAGGCTGCGGTGGAGCGTTTGCAGCGGTTTGTCACGTGCCCGCAAATGGTTCGCCTGCTGGAGCAGGAGGGCTTTGCCTGGGCCGGTGCGCCATTCAGGGTGTCTGAAGGCAGGCTTGAGCGCCTGAGTCCGGTAGGCGGTTGGGTGAATCTGACCCGCTATGTGGAAGCCGTACCGGAACTGAACGATGAGCTCGAGGCACTGGCGGCGCTCAGCGTGCCCTTGGGCAACGCCCTGTACTCGACGCCACGCTACGACATGCGCCAGCTCCTGGATTTCAAGGGCTTGGGCTCGGCGCGTACCGTGAGTGAAACACGCAACCTGGTTGCCTGGTTGCGCACTGCCTTGCCAACGCCGCCGCCATTGGGGGACTACGGCGCGTTGTTGCCCCGGGACTGGAAGCCGGGCACCTTGACCGCAGACGATCAAAAGCACATGGGCACCATGGCCGACATCCGCCTGCGCGGTCCCCTGGCTCGTGGGTTCAGCGCATTGTCCGGGGTCACATTGCAGGCGTTGCAGGCCGACCCGCAGGCTCACCTGGACAGGCTGCTGGACAGCCCGGATGCCTTGGCGTTCGGCGAGCAAATGGCTGGCGCGCTGCGCTGGCAGGTGGGCCAGGGCGCTAACTCGACGCTGCCCAGGACGCTGCTCCAGCAACTGGTAACCGCCGCGATCAAGCTGCACGTCGATCCCTCGATGTCCGACAAGCCCGGGGAAGTGGCTGGCTATTCGATCTACCAGCCAACGAACATGGGGCGCTCGTTCAGTCAGGTACGCCGTGATATTGAGCGCCACCTTCAGCACAACAAAGGCCTGGAACCCAAGCTGGCGGTGTTGGCTGCCCAGGTGTGCCTGGCGCAGGCGGCGCCGGAAATGCTCGTGCGCGACGTGCCCGAGTCCGTGAGTATCGGCACGCCGGCCTGGATGGAGCTGCGCCTGGGCTGCGCATTGGCCGATCACAATGCGCCAGGGACGTCGAGGACGATGAATGAACAGCAGGTCACCGACTTGACCACCCTGGAACCCGTCAGTGACGCGCAGGCGACGCTGATGCAACTCAATGCCTTGAAAGTCATCGTTGATTGGGGGGTGTTGAACGGCTGTATCAGGCAGCGCAGTGACGGTGAATACTCGTCGGGGGATATCCAGGAGGCTGCGCGGGTATTTTTCCGCCAGCGCGAAGACGTCGCCACCGCCTTCACGGCTGCGAGCAGTGAACTGCCGACGCGCAAGGCGCTGGCGATCAAGGAATTGCTGCGCGTGCTTCCTGGTATCACCCAGGCCGAACTGGAAGGCATGACCGTGCATGTGGCCAGTGCAGAGGATCGTCGCAACCTGCCGATCTCGGAACCGCGCACCCGCTCGTTGGTGGAGACCTATATGACCGGCGACCTGGCACCGGGCAAATGGGTGCTCAGTGACGACATGCCTGCTTTCCCGGCGGCGGCGAAAACGCCTTACCAGCACGCGCGGCCCCCCCAGGTAACCGAGGCGGCGCGGGCCAGGCTCGATACACGTATTCGCCGTCTGCCCGAGCTGGATAAGTTGCTGGAAAACTCGGTGCTCCAGCACCGGAAAAAGCTCCAGGACGCGTACGCCACCAAGCTTAAGCTGATGTTTGCCGAGTTGCCTCTGGAGGATCGCAAGTTGCTTGAACTGGGCAAGGTCGAACTTTTCACCTTGCGCCGGGAAACCGGGGAGATCCAGGCCAAGGAGACCGACGCACTCAAAGACGCCAGCAGGGCGCGCCACGGCACCCTGATGCGCGTTGAGCATGGACCCACGGTCGTGCATTTCGAGGTGTTCGCCAACGGCAAGATCATCAAGCGTACGGATCTACCCGACGCGATGGAGCTCGACGGCGTCATTCACCGCGAGGGTTTTCCATCACCCCGCGGCCTGGTGTATTTACCGGTGGTGCGCGGCGCGCAGATGAACCTTGATTTGGACGCCTATGCCAACGGCTCCCATCCTGATCCCAACCCAGCGTTCCAGGCGGTGATCGTGTCGGCGTTGGGCGGCGCATTTGCTGCGCGAGAATTACCTCTCAGCCATACGCCGGAATCGTTCGTCCCGGACACCTACAGTTCGCGAAAAACAGCGAGCATCGTCAACAGGATCGCCCAGGACAACTTTTACGAGCCCACCGAAAGCATGTTGCAACGCGCAAGCGAGTCACTGCCGCTGGAGAAGCATCGTGAGGCGCGGGCACGCGATCATGCCTTTCTATTGGGGTTCGTGCCGTTCGTGGGGGCGTATCAGGAGTTCAAACAAGGCAATATCAGCGCAGGTCTGACCAACCTGGCACTGGATGTAGTCGGCGTGGCCATTGGTGCGGGTAGCCAGGCCCGGGCGCTGATCCGCTCTGCCAGGGCCCTGGTGCCCAGCCGCCTGACCCAGCTTGTTACACGACTCAAGCCATCGGCGATTGCAGTGCCCCAGGTGAAAGCTGGAGCGAGTTTCAGCGATCGAGCATTTGACTTCATCAAGCAGTCCGGTTTGTTTACCAGTGCGGCGCTGAACCCGCTGGATGGTTACCCGCAGATGATCAATGCCGCGACCAAGGGACTGGTAAAACTGCCGGCGTTGCTGGCGGGTGGGGCAATGAAGTGGGGCAGGACGGTCCCACACCTGGTGACCGCCGAGGAGAAATTGCGTGCGTATCTGCTGGTTGCAGCCGGGCAGGCGAGCGGCGCGGAGGCGCCCATGGTGACACCGACAGCGGGCAAGGCGGGGCGTTATCGGGAGGTCGACATGCACGCCACGCCATACAACGGCCGCTGGTATGCGATTGACCCGCGCAGCGGCGCGCCTTTCGGCACGCCACTGAACGGCTTCCAGCCAACCCGTTGAGCCGACGACCTCCCGCGCCAGGCGCGGGAGGTCGTATCAGTTCAGGCCCAGCTTGCCGCGCAGGGTCGACAGGTCTTCGGCCAGGGTGTTGACCGGGCCCACCAGCGCCTTGCGGTCGTTTTCCTTGACCTTGTCGTAGGTCTGGAAGCCGCCGTCCTTGGTCTTGTACTTGGCCAGGATCTTGTCCACGCTGGCGAAGTTCTTGTCGACCTTGGCCAGGAAAGCCTTGTCCTGTTTCTCGATCTGGCCACGGAACAGGTCGACGATTTTCTTCGCACCGTCGATGTTGCCCTGGAAGTCATACAGGTCGGTGTGGCTGTAGCGGTCTTCTTCACCGGAGATCTTGGTGGCGGCAACTTCTTCCAGCAACGCAGCGGCCCCGCCGACGACTTTCTCCGGCGGGAAGGTCAGGCCGTCGACACGGGTTTTCAGGTCGTTGACGTCAGTGTTGAGCTTGGCCGTCAGGGCTTCCAGGCCTTTGGTGGTGTTCTGGGAGAACAGCGCGTACTCGATGCGGTGGAAACCGGTGAAGTCTTCGGCGGTCACGCCTTTTTCGTGGTCATCGACCCGGGAGTCAATCGATGCATCCAGGTCGCTGAACAGCTCGGCGATCGGCTCGATGGACTCATAGTGCACACGGGTCGGCGCGTAGAGCTTCTTGGCGGTGGCCAGGTCGCCTTGGTTGATGGCGTCGGTGAACGCCTGGGTCTGGGTGACCAGTTCGCCGATTTCTTCGGTGACGTAGATCTTGTAGTCCGACACTGGGCCTACCAGGTCCAACGGCGCGGTAGCGGCAAACGCTGCCAGCGGCGAAAGGGTCATTAACAACGACAACGCGATAGTCGACTTCTTCATGGGACGTGTTCCGCTCTGGTTTGTTTTAGGTGTGGGCAGTGGTTTGAAAAGGCGTTGCAGCGAGCAGCGTGCGCCCGATGAAATCCTTGGGCCCCGTGACCCCCGGCAAGGTGAAGAAATACCCGCCGCCGACCGGCTTGAGGTATTCCTCCAAGGGTTCGCCGTTGAGCCGGGTTTGCACGCTGATAAAGCCTTTCTCCAGGTCAGCCTGGTAGCAGATGAACAACAGCCCCATGTCCAGCTGACCGTTTTTATTGACGCCGTTGGAGTAGTTGAACGGCCGACGCAGGATCAGGTTGGCCTGGGTCTGCGGGGTGCGCGGGTTGGCCAGGCGGATATGGGCATCGAGCTTGGTCAGCTTGCCTTCCGGGTCCTTGCTGTAGTCGGGCACCTGGGACTCTTTCTGGCCATCCATGGGCGCGCCGCTGGTCTTCACGCGGCCGATGATGCTTTCCTGCTCTTGCAGCGGCGTGCGGTCCCAGCGTTCGACGAAGTTGCGGATGATGCGCACCGCCTGATAGCTGCCATGGGCCGCCCAGCTCGGTTCGTCGCTGCCGGGTTGGACCCACACAATTTGGTCCATGGCCTTGTTGTCGTTGGAGTTGGGGTTGGCCGAGCCGTCGCGGAAACCCAGGAAGTTGCGCGCGCTTTGTGCCGGTTCGCCGGGCTTGGCCGGTGCCTGGGGCGGCACGCTGCCTTCCTGCTTCCAGCGCACCAGCAGCAGGTCGGGCAGGTTTTTCACGATGTCGCGCAGGGCGTGGATATTGGTGTCCGGGGTGTTGGAGCTGAATTGCAGGCTCAGGTCGCCGTGGCACTGCGCCGGTTCCAGCGCATCGTTGGGGAAGCCCACCATGCGGATCAGGCGCTTGGGTTTGACGGCGGCCAGGCCGAAGCGCTCATCGAACAACGATGCGCCGACGGACACGGTGATGGTCAGGTTATCCGGCGTGACCACCGGGCCGAGGATGCCGGAATCGGTGGGCGGCAGCTTCGGGTCGGCCTGGGGTACGGTGCCGCCGGTCATCAGGAAGCCGATGCGCTCGTTCAAGGTGCGGAACAGGCGCTCCAGGTCTTCGCGGTCGCTGGCCAGGACATCGAACGCCACGAGCATGCCGCAGGCCGGGCGTGGGGTGACGATGCCGCTCTGGTGCTGGCCGAAAAAATCGTGGTGGTCCTGGGTCTTGTCGCTGCGCGGTGCGGTGGTGACTTGCTCGGCGGCGGCCGCCATGGCCGGGCAGGTCAGGGTGCTGCCGGCGATGGCGGCACCGGTGGCGGCCATGCCCAGGAGGACACGGCGACGTTGTGCTGAAAACTGTTCTGAATCACTCATGTGTGCGGTCGTCTTCACTGCAGGCCGGAAAGGCCAAGGGCGGGGTCGATTCCATCGAGTGCGGCGGCCAGAGCCTTGGCCTTGTCGGCGATCTGCTTGCGCTGATCGGCGGTAACGCTGTCATACGTGGCGTAGCCTTTGTCGAGCTTGAAGCCCTGGAGCTCGGCATCGAAGGCGGCGAGGGCGCTGTCGACTGTCGGCAGCAGGTCGGCGGCGGACTTGGTCAGCAGCGGACGCATCAGTTCGACCACCTTGTGCGCGGCCTCCAGGTTGGCGGCGAAACCATTCAGGTCGACATGGCTGTAGCGCTCTTCTTCACCGCTGATGGCGCGTACATCCGCCAGGCTGTTGAGGTTGCGCACCACGATGCTCACCAGTTGTTCCGGCGGCAGCGACTGCGCCAGCAACTGCTGTTTGAGGCGGGTGACATCGGTGACCAGGCGCTGCGCAATCGGCCCCAGGCCATCAAGGCTGCGTTGCTGGAACAGGCTGTATTCGAGGCGATGGAAGCCGCTGAAGGCCGGGTCTTGCTCACGTTTTTCAAAGTAATCGGCCCGGGCGTTGATGGCGTTGTCCAGCTCGGCCAGGCGCTGCGAGGCCGGGGCCAGACGTTGGTAA
The DNA here is from genome assembly GCF_052112325.1 of Pseudomonas sp. Yb2C2. Classification (NCBI taxonomy): domain Bacteria; kingdom Pseudomonadati; phylum Pseudomonadota; class Gammaproteobacteria; order Pseudomonadales; family Pseudomonadaceae; genus Pseudomonas; species Pseudomonas sp. Yb2C2. The sequence goes on from NZ_JAVAJK010000029.1 coordinate 44,037, forward strand.
GCCTCACGGGCCGGCACGTACAGCGCTTGCGCCTGGGCCAGGTCACCGGCGTCGATCGCCTGTTGCAGGGCGGTCACGGCCTTGACCAGGGCACTGCCCTGGCTGCTCAGGTACACGCGAAACTCCGACAGCGGGCCGATAAACGCCACCATCGACGGCTTGGCCTTGGCCTGGGCGTCGGATTCTGCGGTTGGCGTCACATGCAGGGTGCCGCGCGGGTTGCTCAGCAGGCCGCACGTGATCGCATAGTCGCCTGGCAGCAGGTTGGCGTTGATCACCTGGCTCAGGCCGGGGGCGATGTTTTCGCGCTCTTCGACCACCAGCACGCCGTCGAGGATTTCCCACTCCACCGCCCGGTCAGAGCGGTTGATGATGCGAAAGCTCGCACGGCCGGCCGGCACCGTCAGTGCATTGGGCTCGCAGGCATGGCCATGGATGGTCACGGCGATTTCATCGTGGTTGGTCTGGCGCTTGCTGGCCGCCAGCTGCGAGGCGTAATAGAACAGGCCACCGGCGGCGATCATCACGACCACCGAGCCGGCTACCGCCCAGCGCAGGGCGCGGGGGGGCGAAGCGGGTTGAGGCGTTGGGTTGGACAAGAGACGGTCCTTACTGGCTGGAAACGGAAGAAGGGCTGGCGGCAGGCTTGGGCGGTGCCGCGGGCAGGAAAAACATCACCAGCGCCACCACCAGATACATTAGATAGGCGCCCAGGGTGCTGACGGTCGGCGCTTCCTGGTAGCCGAACATGCCGGCCAGTACCGAACCGAGCGGGCTGTCCATCGGCAGCTCGGCGCTGAAATCGAACAGCACGGTCTGCCAGTGGTTCCACACGCCCGCTTCATGCAGGGCTTGCACCGAATTGGCGAGGATGCCGGCGGCGACCACGAGGATGAACAGGCCGGTCCAGCGGAAAAACGCACCGAGGTTCAGGCGCATGCTGCCGGTGTAGATCAGGAAGCCGACGATGATCGCCAGGACCAGGCCGAGCAGGGCGCCAATCGGTGCGCCTGGGCCTTCGCTCTGTTGGAACACAGCCAGCAGGAAGAACACGGTTTCCAGGCCTTCACGAGCGACGGCAAAGAACACCATGAGGATCAGCGCCGTGACCTGGTGTTTGGAACCGGTCAACGCCTGGTCAAGGGAGGCGTGCAGCGAATGCTTGATGGAGCGCGCGACCTTGCGCATCCAGAACACCATGGAGCTGAGGATGCCCACGGCGACCAGGCCGACGATGCCCTCGAACAATTCCTGCTGCTTCTGCGGAAACTCGGCACTGACCAGTTCCAGGCCACCGCCCACCAGCAAGGCCAGGGCCGCGGCGAGGAACACGCCGATCCATACGGCGGGCATCCACTGGCCGCGGCCGGTTTGTTGCAGGTAACTGGCGATGATGCCGACGATCAGCGCCGCTTCAATGCCTTCGCGCAGCATGATTAAAAAGGGAACAAGCATCGGGCACCGCAGCTTAAGTAGGTAGGAAGCTAAGTTGTAACATAATGATACTCATTGCTAAACAGGAAAACTTGACGTTTGCTGAACAATGGCTGAACGGTGGTGGCGAATCGCAACCCACCTTATGATGCACGGCATCTCGAGTGCCGCCGGATTGCCCAACCTCCCATGTCGGAAAAAGACACCATCTCCATCCATCTCGTGCGCGAAGCCTTGTTGCAGAGCTGCGCACCGGGGCCGGCCACCGTCGAAGCCTTGAGCAAGGTCGGGATCGATCCGGCATTGCTGGAACAGCCCGTGGCCCGCGTTCCGGCCACCGCCTACGCCCGTTTGTGGCGTCTGCTGGCCAGGCGCATGGACGATGAGTTCTTCGGCATGGACCCGCGCAAGCTCAAGTCCGGTAGCCTCGAGTTCCTTTGTCGCGCCGCCATTGCACAGCCCAGCCTGGCAGCGGGCCTGCAAACCGGCCTGGGGTTCCTCTCGCTGATGCTGGAACACCTGCCAGCCCAGCTGGTGCGCCAACAGAGCCTGGCGGAAATTGTGTTGCAAGAACCCGAGCCAGCGCCCAAGCGCGCATTCACCTATTTCACCTACTGGATGATCGTGCACGGCGTCGCCTGCTGGCTGGCAGGCCGGCGCATCCCGATCCTGGCCATCGAACTGCGCTGCCCGCAGCCGGACTTTTGCGATGACTACCAGGTGATGTTTTCCGACAACCTGCGTTTTGATCGGCCACGCACGCGGATGATCTTCTCTGCCGACTGCCTCGACCTGCCGATCAAGCGCAGCCCGGAAGAACTCAAGCGCTTCCTCGGCCATGCGCCGGCCAACATCCTGGTCAAATACCGCAACCCCGACAGCCTGGCTACACGCATCAAGCACGACCTGCGGCAAATGCCTCCCGACACCTGGCCTGAGACCGAGGGCCTTGCGGCCACGCTGTGTATCTCCGCTTCCACGCTGCGCCGCCGCCTGGCGGAAGAAGGGCAGAGCTACCAGGGGCTCAAGGACAGCGTGCGCAAGGAGTTGGCGATTGTGTGGCTGGCCGAACCGCAGATCAGCTTTGCCGAGATCGCGGCGCGGTTGGGGTTTGCCGATACCAGTTCGTTTTATAAGGCGTTTCGCAAGTGGGTGGGGTCCAATCCTGGGCATTACCGCAGTTTGATCCTGGGGGAACCTCGTTGAGTCGCGCACAGGCTGCTGGCGGCCAGGACTTTTCCGATCCCATCCATTCGTTTTCCGGGGCAGGGTAGACACTCTTCAATCGTGAAAGCGAGTTCTCCTGATGTCCAAGGTCGTTGCTACGCCTGAACCCGTTGCAGTGGGTTTTCCATCCACGGCCACCGGGATTCAGCCAGATCGTTACCCGGAGGTCATCCGTCCGGAGCCTTTGCTGCGCCCTTCGACGCTGGTTCATCACATCCCCGGCCAATTGCAGGGCATCAGCGATTTTTCGCAAGCCCTGCTCGACACGGCGATACTGGAAGCCAGAAATAAGGAACGCTGGATCGCTGCCTTGGAGCGCCACGTGCAGGGCAAGGCGGATCAGGACACTATCGACCTCGCCGAGATCCGCTTTTCAAGCGTCACGAGATCCACGCTGGCGACCGATGTACAGCGTGGGCGCAAGGCCCTGGCCGCTTTGGCAAATCGTCCAGGCATGCAGGCGGCCTGGGAAAAATATGGAATCGACAGCCAGACCGCCCATCTACGCATCTTCGATGGACGCTTGGAGGTATTGGACAGTGCAGGGCGCTGGATCGATTTGAGCGAGCCTGTATCCGCCCGGCCAGGCTTGAAGAAACGCTTCGACACGCTGTTGGACATGGCGCAAACCACCGGACATATCCTCCATTCCACGGGCGAAGTCGATGCATTGCAGATGCTGCGCGTGACGCTACCCAACGCCGACGGGCAGGATGTCCCGCGCTCGGCCAAGGTCATTCGCAACCTGATTGGCTGGCAGCGCCATCCGCTTCCCTCCAGCCCGCCGATGGGCAGCTATACCGGGCCCTGGCTGGCGCTGGACTCGCCGCTGAAACTGAGCCAGCAAGACCGCCAAACGCTGGTTGGGTCCTTTGAACGCTTCGTCGGCCCGCAGTGGCTGGATAAACAGCAGCCTCTTTCCGGTGATGTCGATGCGCACATCCTTGGGCGGTTACGCAGCCAGAAGAATCTCAATGTGTACCGCCAGCACCGTTTGCTGGAAGGGCTGAACGCTCCCCACGATGGTTTGCGCAAACAGCCGCTCAATCAGTTGCAGGTCACCGCCCATCTGTTGCGTATTGATCCGCACCTGGGGCAGCAGAGAAATCACGTGGCGGGGTATGACCTGTACTCGCTGCAAAATGCCGGGCTCAAGATGGCCGATGCCCGCAAAGACCTGCACATGCACCTGGTGCAGAACAAAGGCGTGAGTCCGGACGCCGTGGAGGTTGTCAGCCATCTATTCCTGGCGACTGTCGCGCCGGAGTTTCTGGTGCGGGATATCCCCGACACCGTGCATATCGGTTCTCCCGCCTGGCTGGTGTTGAGGAAAACCGTTGCCCTGCTTGAAGCCCTCGCGCCAGGATCGAGTCGGACCCTGACCTATGCTCAAGTGCTGGAGCGCGCGGCTCTCCAGCCTCCAACACCCACACTGGTGCCGTTGTTCCAGGCGGCCGAGGCAGATCCGTTGCTGGATTTGGGCGTGCTCAATGGCGTGATCGCGGGCCGTGCCGATGACCGTTACACCGTGGAAGATCTGCGCAAGAGCGCGGGCAAATACAAGGACTATATCCAGACCACGCAAAAGGCCACTGCGGTCCTGCAGACCCCTCCCGTGACGCGCAGAGCCTTGGCCCAGGCGGACCTCAAGGCGGTGTTCCCAGGGCGAGACTTGGATAAGCCCGTGCAGAGAGATACCTATCCGATGCCTTTTTTCATGGCTGATCCCTCCCATGAATTGAGCTTGATCGACCTGCATATGATGGGGGCGTTGAAGAACGGTGAGTATGCGCAAAAAGTGGCCAACGGTCCCTTTGGCGGGACTACGGCAGAAACGGGCGGAGAGCTCGCCGACCTGCAGGCGGGTTTTAATCGGCTTCGGTTTACCAAAGACATGCTCGACCGTTCGGTAAAGTCGGGGGGCGACACGTTCACCTCAGCCATCACCACACGTCTCAAGGAACTGTTCAGCAAAATGCCCTATCAGGACCGACAGCTGCTTGAGCGAGAAGAACTGACGTTTTACCGGGTCGAGGGCGAGTCCATCACCGCCGAAGGAAAGGCCATCAGCGATGCGGCGGAACAAACGGAGCGGGTAAAGGGGCGCTATGGTTTTATCGTCCAGGCGGGACAGGGTGACAATGCGAAATGTTTTGAGTTTTGGCCCTTGAGGGGCGAGTACTTCGAGCGTCCCGATTTCCTCAAGGCACTGGCCCGAGGCGAAGCGCAGGTGCCCCGTGTGTGGGTGACGAAACTGCAATCCCACGCGGACGGCCATGGGGCCGGGGAGTCCGAGGTACAGATACGCGCCTTGCGCGAAACCCTGCCGGCCGGCAGCGGGCGCGGATCATTGGCAGACGGCGGATACTTTTCGCAGAAAACCAGGGATTTTGCCGCCTATGTACGGCGCCATGACCTGGTGCTCAATCGCCAGGAACTCCTGGACTCCGCCATGGGCACGACGCCGCGTGAGCGTTTCGAGGCGCGCACGCAGGAAGCGGTCAAGACCATTGAAGACCTGCTTATTCCGTTCAAGGGATGCTACGACGACATCGCCTCCGGGCGCGTGAAGACCGAGCTGGGCGCGCTCACCGGCTGTGCGCTCGACGCCGTGATGATCGGCTCCGTGGTCGCTGGCGAGGTTGTGGAAGGGGCGCAGGCTGTCAGTCGGGCAGAGACTGCCTTGTCCAAGATGTCGGCGGCCACCAGAGCGTTTGGTGCGCTGAGCAATAACCTGTTCAACCCTGTTGCGGGTTTGGAGCAGCCGTTACAGGCAGGCTACGAATGGTTGAGCAGCCGCCCTGTTTTTCGTCTTGGCAGGCCGCTGGGGGAGCTCCGTGCGACCTGGAAGACCGCGATGAAGGAGCAACTGGGCGCGCCGCCTTTTGCCACCGAGCGTCCCCGGAAAATGCGCAGGCCTTCCGTTGACGGTGAGCAACCACGTCCTCACGACCCGGCTCAACTGCCCACCCTGGAGACCGCCGGGACGCCCGCCGCGACACCCCTCCTTGAGCAAAGCCGTCAAGCCATTGAACGAGCACTGCCCATCGCCCGGGAGCGACTCAATGGTGCCTTGAGTGCGTTGTCCGATCCTGAGTTCGAGAAAGACCTCAAATTCGTGTGCAAAACCTTCTTCGGCGCGGATTCCGAGGACGTCGTGGCTGCCTTTACGCGCAAGCAGCGCACCATGAAAGTGGATTTGGACAAGCTGGATCTTTCCAACATCAACTTCCTCGAAAACGAAGGCTCGGAGTGGCAGGCCCAGCTCCTGCCGTCGTCCTATAGCCGTTACAAAGCAGGCTATCGCCAGGAAAAATACATAGAGGTTAATGTGAACGGCGCCACGGACTATTACCGCAGCATGGGGAGTAGCGACGATGCCATGGCCAACACACTGATCCATGAGCAGGCCCATGGTTTTCCCGGTGATGAGGATTATGTCTATTCCGGCGCGATCAAAGGCGGATGCGAGGACATTGCAGACTTGCTCAACCTGGGCAACACCACGGACCCCAAGCACTTTCGCCACTTGGGGGACGAGGTGCAGGAGGCGACCTTGAGCTTGTTCGCCAAGGCGCCCCAGGCGCATAACGCCGATTCGACCCTGTTCGGCATTGCGTTGCTGGACCAGGCTAAAAACAACCGGCCGTTGTACAAGGAAAATGTGAAAGCGATTCAACAGGCGCTGGACAAGGCCAAGGCCACAGGTGGTGTAATTACCGAACAATTGCCCGTCAGGATTATTCGCAAGCGTGCAGTCAGCAGCGCTCCTTTACCGCGCTTTGTGCTGGTGCGCCATGATCAGACCGGCAAAATCGTCCAGGTGCTGGAGCGGCTCCCCCGGCCGGGCGGGCACGGGCCTCACGCTCCACGGTCTGTCAGCGATGTCGTTCAAGAGGTGTTCAAGTGGCACTGAAGCGCATGTTCGAATGCACTGGGGAAAGACGGATTGGCTGAAATTTGCCGTTTAAAACCACGATAGTTCAACGACTCGACGGCCCCGTGGAAAACCTGGGACGATTCAAGCTTCTTGTTTTTTTAAATGGTCTTTTTGCCCACTTGACAGCAATGTTGTACTTACACCCAATAAACCAACAAAACAGGAGACTGCAACGATGATCAACGTCACCGAAAAACCATATGCATCCAACAAACCGCCGAAAACAGTATAGGAGATGCCGATAATAACTGAGTTAACCAGGTTCGCCACAGATAGGCACGATGCTCGGATGTGTGACTCAATATTGTCATGAATATAGGTTTCGTATGAGGTTTCATATATGGCAGGGAGCGACATGATTAGAAGGAAGCTTGCGACCGAAGTGGTTGTACCGATATTCAATGAAAGAATGAAAAGAAGAAAGGTGGCAATAAGGGTGGTAGAGAAAGCAATTATGCCGAGAGAAAAACGAGAACAAAAAAAGCCAGCAGCCATGAACATTAATGCCGACAGGGCTTCAACAGCAGCATAAATGCCAGCGATGATAGGTACCTCTAAACCCTGCATGGAAAAAAAGGGTTGGCCATAGATGAACAAGGGGATCGTTGAAAGCTCGAATAAAGCATATCCAATAAACAAAGGTATAAGAAATGCGCCTTTTTTAGACCGAAAAAAAATAATCAGCGAGGTGAGATGTCCCTCCGTTTTTTCATTGATTTTGTGACTTTTTTTATTCAAATTCAGTGAGAACGCCGGGAGCTTCATTTCGGGAATGAATGTCACAACAACAGCTCCAATGAGCTTTGATGCCGCAAAAAAAATATAAACACTGTTCCAAGACCATGTGTCTTGTAATACGCCACCAAGCAGCATAGATAAGCCTAATGAAATCGCACCAATGGCACGGGCGCGTGAGAGTATTTTAGGATACTCTTCGGCGCGATGCTGGGCCAGTAAGTTATCATACAGTAATGCCCTGTCCGAACCGGAGCCCATGGCAATGCTGGCGCCGAACAGACAAAATATTATGGCGAAAGGAATAAAGGAGGAAAATAGCAGAAATCCAATGCCGCTTATAAATAGCCCTAAAAAGCCGAGTATGAGAGAACATTTACGACCATATCGATCTGCGAGCAAACCAGATGGGATTTCTAACGCTACGGAAGAAAAGAATAAAAAAGATTGAAGAATGCCTATTTCCCCTTGTGTAATTCCAAATTGCAGCAGGTAAAGTACAAACAGGCTTCTTTGGACATCAAGGTTCATAAAAATTGATAAGGAGTAATATAGGTTGTCGTGCTTGTTTTTGAGTGGGTTCAGGGTGCTCATTTTTATTTAAATATCTGTCTTTTTAAGCTGGCGATATTTAAAGTTTAAGGTGCATCCATTTTTTTTAGAAGGCCTCATTTTCTGTGTTGTAGAAGAAATGGCAGCCGCAATAAAAAGCATGTACTCCTGATTGCCAGGCGCAGCGCGGTATTAGGAAGTGACCTACGAAGGACTTCTTGTTTCGCTTACAGAAGTAACTTTCAACATTTTAGGACGCTCCAAACAAAAAAAGCCCCATGACCAAATAGGCCACGGGGCTAAAAATTGGCTGGATGCGACCAACCAAAGGAGCTCTTTACGTTACTTGGCAGTCGCCACGACGGTGTCTGGCTTCCAGCCACCTCCCAGCGCCTTGTAGATCGCCACAATCCCGCGATACAGGTCCACTTCGGCCTGGGCCTGGGAGTCTTCGGCGGCCAGGCGTTCGCGTTGCGCGTCGAGCAGGACGAGGAAGTCCACGGTGCCTTCGCGGTAGCGGATCGCGGCGAGGTCGGCGGCGGCGCGGCTGGATTCGCTTTGGCGGATCAGCGAGACCAGGCGTTGCTGACGCTTGCCGTAATCGCTGAAGGCATTCTCGGACTCTTCCAGCGCCAGCAGCACTTGCTGCTCGTAGGTTGCCAGGGCGCCATCGGCTTCGGCGTCTGCACCCCGCAGGCGGGCACGTACGCTGCCCAGGTCGAAGGCGGCCCAGGTGATGCTCGGGCCCAGGGCCCAGGCATTTGCGGCGGATGAACCGATCTGCGAACCGCGCCCGGCGGTGAAGCCGAGGAACCCGCTGAGGCTGACCCGTGGGAACAGGTCGGCCTTGGCTACGCCGATACGCGCGGTGGCGGCGGCCAGTTTGCGTTCGGCGCTGAGGATGTCCGGGCGCCGTTGCAGCAGTTGCCCCGGGTCGCCGATCGGCAACGCCTTGGCAATCGCCGGCAGGTCTTTCGGGCCCAGGTCCACGGTCAGCTTGTCGGGGCGCTGGCCGAGGAGGGTGGCGATGCGGTTGCGCTCACGCACCTGTTCGGCCTGCAGTTGCGGCACGCTGGCCTCCACTGCTGCGAGGCGTGCGTCGGCACGCTCCACGTCGAGTTGGTCACCCACACCGGCGTCGCGCAGGCTGACGGTGATGGTGCGCGAGTCCTGCTGGTTCTTCAGGTTGTCGAGGGCAATGCGTTCACGCAGTTGCGCGCCGCGCAATTGACCGTAGGCGTCCACCAGTTCGGCAATCAGGGTGACTTGCAGTTGGTACAGGTCGGCCTCGGCGGCTTGCTGGTCGGCGTCGGTGGCTTCCAGGTTGCGCTGGATGCGCCCGAACAGGTCCAGTTCCCAGGCCATGTCCAGGCCCAGGTCGTAACGCTCGGTCTTGACCCGGCGGGTGGTCTGGCCGGGGATCTGGCCCTTGCCCTGGTCGCTGCTGACGCGGCTGGTAATGGTCGGCATGGCGTCGTTGCTGGCGTCATCACGAATCGCCCGCGCGGCCCGCAGACGGGCAAACGCCACGCGCAGATCACGGTTGCCTTGCAGCGATTGCGTGACCAACTGGTTGAGGGTCGGGTCGTCGAACTGCTGCCACCAGATGCCTTCGAACTTGGCGTGGTCATACTGCTTGGCATCCGCGGCGGCGGTGATGTTCGCCGCCTCCGGGGTCTGGGTCTTGTAGTCCGGGCCCACGGCACAGGCGCTCAGCGCCAGGACCAGCAAGCTCGGCAGGAATACTTTCACACTCATTGCTGTGTCTCCAGCTTCAAGGCCTTGGCCGCTTTGCGCGCTTCGCTGCGCTCCACATAGCGACGGATCAGTACGTAGAACACTGGTGTCAGCAACAGGCCGAAGAAGGTCACCCCGATCATCCCGGAGAACACCGCCACGCCCATGGCATGACGCATCTCGGCACCGGCACCGCTGGACAACACCAGTGGCACCACACCCATGATGAAGGCGAACGAGGTCATCAGGATCGGCCGCAGACGCAGGCGGCAGGCTTCCAGTACCGCAGCGAGCGGATCGAGGCCTTCCTGCTGTTTGTCCTTGGCGAACTCGACGATCAGAATCGCGTTCTTGCACGCCAGGCCCACCAGTACGATCAGGCCGATCTGGGTGAAGATGTTGTTGTCGCTACCGGAGATGATTACCCCGGTAATGGCCGACAGCAGCGTCATCGGGACGATCAGGATCACCGCCAGCGGCAGGCTCCAGCTTTCGTATTGGGCGGCCAGGACCAGGAACGCCAGCAGTACGCAGAGCGGGAACACGAACAGCGCAGTGTTGCCCGAGAGGATTTGCTGATAGGTCAGGTCGGTCCACTCGTAGGTCATGCCGTTGGGCAGTTCATCCTTCAACAGTTTTTCAATCGCCGCCTGGGCCTGGCCGGAGCTGTAGCCCGGTGCCGCGTTGCCGTTGATCTCGGCGGTGATAAAGCCGTTGTAGTGCATCACGCGGTCCGGCCCCGAGGTGTCGCTGACCTTGATAAAGGTCGCCAGCGGGATCATCTCGCCCTTGTTGTTGCGTACTTTCAGCTGGCCGATCTGGTCGGCGTCCTGGCGGAACTGTTGTTCAGCCTGCACGTTGACCTGGTAGGTACGCCCGAAGCGGTTGAAGTCGTTGGCATACAAGGAACCCAGGTAGACCTGCAGGGTGTCGAAGATGTCGCTGATCGCCACGCCGTGGGTCTTGGCCTTTTCGCGGTCGATGGCGGCATCGACCTGGGGCACGTTGACCGTGTAGCTGGTGAACAGGCCGAACAACTCGGGCACGCCACGGCTCTTGGTGATGACGTTCTGCACTTCTTTGTACAGCTCGTCATAGCCGAGGTTGCCACGGTCTTCGATCTGCAGGCGGAACCCGCCGATGGTGCCCAGGCCCTGTACCGGCGGCGGTGGGAAGATCGCCATGTAGGCTTCTTCGATGTTGGCGTACTGGCCATTCAACGCACCGGCAATTGCCCCAGCGGACATGCTCGGGTCTTTACGCTCATCGAACGGCTTCAGGGTCACGAACACAATGCCGCTGTTCGGGCTGTTGGTGAACCCGTTGATCGACAGGCCGGGGAAGGCAATCGCAGCTTCCACACCGGGCTGCTTCAGGGCGATCTCCGACATGCGCTTCATCACGTTTTCGGTGCGGTCCAGGCTCGCAGCGTCGGGCAGTTGGGCGAAAGCCACCAGGTATTGCTTGTCCTGGGCCGGTACGAAGCCGGTCGGGGTGTGGGCAAACCCGAAGAAGGTCAGCACCATCAGGCCGGCGTACACGAACAGGGCAATGCCCGTGCCGCGAATCACCCGGCGTACGGTACTCACGTAGCCATGGCTGGACTTTTCGAAAAAGCGGTTGAAGGGACGGAACAGCCAGCCACCGAGGAGCTTGTCGAGGACCTTCGAGAAACGATCCTTCGGTGCGTCGTGACCGCGCAGCAACACGGCGGCCAGGGCAGGGGACAGGGTCAGCGAGTTGAACGCCGAGATCACCGTCGAGATCGCAATGGTCAAGGCGAACTGTTTGTAGAACTGCCCGGTCAAGCCACTGATAAACGCCGCTGGAATGAACACCGCACACAGCACCAGCGCGGTGGCGATGATCGGCCCGGTCACTTCGCTCATGGCTTTTTCAGTCGCCGGGAACGGCTCCAGGCCCAGCTCGATATTACGTTCGACGTTCTCCACCACCACGATGGCGTCGTCCACCACGATGCCGATGGCCAGTACCAATCCGAACAGCGACAGCGCGTTGAGCGAGAAGCCGAACAGGTGCATCACCGCAAAGGTCCCGATCAACGAGACCGGCACCGCCACCAACGGAATGATCGAGGCGCGCCAGGTCTGCAGGAACAGGATCACCACCAGCACCACGAGGATCAGCGCTTCGAACAGGGTGTGCACCACCGCTTCGATGGAACCGCGCACAAAGATCGTCGGGTCATAGGCGATGCGGTAATCCATGCCGGCCGGGAAGCTCTTTTTCAGCTCGGCCATCTTGGCGCGCACATCGTTGGAGATGTCGATGGCATTGGAGCCGGGGCGCTGGAAAATCGGAATCGCGACGGCCGGCTGGTTATCGATCAGCGAGCGCAGTGCGTATTGGCTCGATCCCAACTCGACCCGGGCGATGTCCCTGAGGCGCGTGATTTCACCGTTGGCGCCGGCGCGGATCACAATGTTCTCGAACTCTTCCTCGGTGACCAGGCGGCCCTGGGTGTTCACCGATAACTGGAAGCTGGTGTCAGACGGTGCAGGCTGGGCGCCCAGGGCACCGGCTGCCACCTGGCGGTTCTGCTCGCGGATCGCGGTGACCACATCGGTGGCGGTCAGGTTGCGCGAGGCGGTCTTGTTCGGATCCAGCCATACACGCAGGGAGTAGTCGCCCATGCCGAACAACTGCACGTCGCCGACGCCGCCCAGGCGGGCCAGCTCATCCTTGATATTGAGGATCGCGTAGTTGGACAGGTACAGCATGTCGTAGCGCTGATCCGGGGAGGTCAAGTGCACCACCATGGTCAGGTCGGGGGAGGCCTTGTCCACGGTGATACCGATGCGCGTCACTTCCTCAGGCAGTTTTGGCTGAGTCCGTGTCACCCGGTTTTGCACCTGCACCTGCGCATTGTCCAGGTCGGTGCCCAGGGCGAAGGTGATGGTCAGGGTCAGCTTGCCGTCGGCCGTCGATTGCGAGGACATGTACAGCATGCCCTCGACGCCGGTGATGGCTTGCTCCAGCGGCGCGGCCACGGTTTCACCGATGACCTTGGGGTTGGCGCCCGGGAAGTTGGCGCGCACCACCACGGTCGGCGGCACCACCTCCGGGTATTCGCTGATCGGCAACTGGAACAGCGAGATCGCACCGGCGATCAGGATCAGCAGCGACAGCACCGCTGCGAAGATCGGCCGTGAAATGAAGAACTTGGAAAAATTCATCTTGAGTCGTATCCCTTAACCGCGTGGAGACGCAACGGCTGCGAGCTTGGGCGCGGTTTTTTCCGGCGCCACTTGCTCCAGGTTGCTGGCTTCAAGCGCTTGTCGTTGTTGGGCCAAGGCGGCGAGGGTTTCCTTGCTGGCCATCGGGATGGTTTCCGGGGCGACCGGCGAGCCGGGGCGTGCGCGTTGCAGGCCCTTGACGATAATGGTGTCGTCCTTGTTCAGGCCGCTGCGCACGATGCGCAAGCCTTCGATCTTCGGCCCCAGTTCCACTGCGCGATACGCCGGCTTGTCGCCTTCCATCACCAGCACGAACTTCTTGCCCAGGTCGGTGCCGACGGCCTCGTCGTTGATCAGCACGGCGGAGTAGGTGCCGCTGCCGACCAGCTTCAGGCGCGCATACAGGCCAGGGGTGTATTCGCCCTTGCTGTTATCGAACACGGCGCGCCCACGGATGGTGCCGGTGGCCGGGTTGACCTGGTTGTCGACGAAGTTCATCTGGCCCAGGTGCGGGTTGCCGGTTTCATTCGACAGGCCCAGGTACACCGGGGTGGTCGCGCCACGGCGGCCTTGACGAGCGAGTTCGGTGTACTTGAGGTATACACGTTCATCGGCGTCGAAGTAGGCGTAGACCTTGTCGGTGGAGACCACGCTGGTCAGCGCGGTGACGTCGGCGGTCACCAGGTTGCCGGCGGTGATTTCGGCACGGCTGACGCGGCCGCTGATCGGCGAGGTCACGCGGGTGAAGCTCAGGTTCAGCTTGGCCAGGTCCAACTGCGCCTGGATCCCGGCGACGGCGGCGCGGGCTTCCTGGGCGGCGGTGGTGCGCGAGTCGGCCAGTTCGGCGGAGATCGCATTGCTCTGGCGCAGGCGTTCGCCGCGCTGGGCTTCGTTGTCGCTGCGGGTGGCGGCGGCTTTGGTTTGAGCCAGTTGGGCTTCCAGGCGGCGCACTTCGGCCTGGAACGGACGCGGGTCGATCTGGAACAGCAGGTCGCCTTTCTTGACCAAAGCGCCTTCGGTGAAAGCGACTTGGTCAATCTGGCCAGAGACCCGTGGACGAATCTGTACGGTTTCGGGCGCTTCCAGGCGACCGGTGAATTCATCCCACTCGTTGACCGGCTGCTCAAGCACCTTGGCCACGCTGACTTTTGCCGGTGGCATGGCGGCCGCTTGTTCCGGGGTCTTGCCGCACGCGCTCATCACCACCACGGCCAGGATCGCCAGGGGGAAGCGCAAATGTTTGAGTGACTGTTCCATGAGGTGCATCCGCCAATGTATTTGAGATGGGCGGATCATGCGCGGCGAGGCGGTATGTCACGAATCGAATGAAGCAAAGGTAACTATCATTCGGAATGATATAAGCGCGGGGTTAGCCCTCTAGCATGGGGGTTTCGTTAGGGGGCTATCAATGGGCGTGATGACAAAGGACTGTTGTTGCGTGTGTAACGAACCTCTCAGGTCCTTTGTGTTGAGGCTACATATCCAGATTGCGGTGTAGCTTGACGTCTGCGCGATCAGTCGAATGCAAGCTGTTCCTGGATAGCGCGAATGGGATCATGAGCGAGTTGCTGTTTGCGTGACCGAGTGTGTTTGCGGCCCGATGTTTTAGGTGCAGCATCTTTGGTGGCGTCATCTGGAACCACCCACAGTGCGCTGGCCTTGCCGCCGTCGTTCAGCCGTTCGGCAATCGTTATTTCCATGGCATGGCGAAAGGCTTGCAGTTCTGGGCGGTCTGTTGAGTCGCCCTGGGCATCCAAGTCGTCGATGGTGCGTTGCCAGCCCGCCAGCGCGGGGTAGCTGCGCTTAAGGCTGCGCTTACCGACCACAGCGCTGAGTAATTGGGTGCACAGGTGTTGTCCTTGGGGCGTGAGGCCGTGATAGCTGACGAACTCCTGGCGATTGGTTTCCATACGGATGAAGCGGATATGTTCATCGTAGCGATGGTGACGGGGATGAAAGAAGGTCATGACGTCTGCCGTGGGGTAAAGCGCCGGGGCGCCAGGGAACTTGCCCCAGTCGGCCTTGCCCTTGACCGAATTGCAATCGACACACGCAATCGCCAGGTTGCGCGGATGCAAGGCGAATTGAGGGTAGGTGTCGCGTGACAGAACGTGTTCGATGGGTGCTGCACTCGCATGGTTAAGCAACCAGCGCTTGCAGTAACAACACCTGGGCTCCTGGCGGCTTTTCAGCGCTACGCGCAAGCGTTTTTTGAGCGCCGCACAGTCGGCTTTGGCAGGGTCGCCCAGCTTGCCCCAGATAGTTTTATCAAAAGCTTTTGCCCCCTTGCGCAATGCGTGCAGAAACTTGCGCTGTTCGCTGTAGGGGAGCGCTGCCTTCGGCTCGCCGGTGGGGCGGGTCATGCTGGCAACGCCTGTTGCGCAAGGGCAAAGGTTTCGGTGATGGCAAGACTCGCGTGGTCGATGAGTTGCAGGTCTTGTTGGTAGCGCTTGTCTTCGGCGTCACCGGAGGTCTTCATGATGGTTGTCATGTATTCCAGTGCTTTCTTGAGGTCTTCATGTTGTTGGGCATACTTACCCGCCTGGCCCCGGTTGGTTGCTCGAATCGCCTCTGTCACAAGCGCCGCGCAGCGCTCGGCGACTTCCCGGTTGTGCGGGGTGTAGGTCTCGAAGCCCTTGAGCAGGATGGTCTCTACTGAGTGGCGCTGTTCAGGCGCAATTTCTGTCAGTTGATTGTCCTTGGCCATAAAACAATGGCTCAGGTTGTCCTTGGCATTGGCAACCAGCGTCGGTGAATGGGTGGCAATCACGAACCGGGTTTGCAGACGTTCTGCCATCAGGCTGAACAGGCTCGGCAGCAACTGCTGCCAACCGACATGCAGGCTCACTTCTGGCTCATCGATCAGCAGCACTTTGCCGGGGCCGGCGCTTGCCATGATTTTGGCGAACAAGAGCAGCACCTGTTGTTCGCCGGAGCTGAGGTCGGTGAATTTCAGCAGGTTGGAATGGCCTTGGCGACTCAATGCGAGACTCAGTCCCTTGAGGGAAACATGTTCACTGACCGCGAGGGCAAGGGGAATGACTTGGGCGGCCAGGTCGAGTGGTCGCAGCAGTTCGTTGAATGCACCATTGGGCGCAAGGTACAGGCGCTGTTTGAGGCCCATGCGCTCAAGCAGGTTTTCCAGCAACGCCAGGCGCTCAGGTATCTCGACCGTTTCGACCAACAGGTCGATCAACTTGCGCTCGATGGTTTGCGATGAATACCCGGTACTCGTCCGGTCGCCCAGGTAGCGATAATGAGGATACTTCTCGCGATTGCCCAAGGGAAAACGGTCAATCGGCCCGACCACAATGGCCACACTGGCGGTGGACTGTTGCTGCAGGTGGTCAACCAGAGAAGCCAACAACAGGCTTTTGCCGGCGCCATTGTTACCGATGACGTAGGTGCAGGAAGATACGCTGCCTGGTTGCGCGAGCAGGTGCTCCAGCGGGCGCCGGTCGAGCAGTGAAATTTCCCGTACTCGATCAACGGGCGGAACCCGAGTCCCGCCGATGCGGGTCCTGAGCACATCCTTGGTGTCCAATTCTACGCAAACGCCGTCGACATCCTCATACCCAGTGTCGAACCATTGGGCAAACAGCCCTTTGAGTGAACCCAGCAGCTTCGACTCAGGGTATTGGCTAAAGCGCAACGCTCCATCTGACCTCCATATCTGGTAAATCGCTGCTGAGAAGTAGGCGAGCTCTTCTGCGCTGACCCCCCGAATCCCAGACAGCAATTTGCGTGTGTCGATGCACAACGTTCTGTCTGCCTGGGATTTTTGGCTATTCAACAACCAGGCGTAGTAGCGGGTGGCGTTGCCAGCGTCGTTATAGCTCGTGAAATCGAACACGGCTTCAAGCAGGTCATTGCTGGACAGGTGTTGCTTGAGTTTATCCAGGGAGGCGGGGGTTGGGGTCCGGCCAGGCGTGAACACCATCAGTGTTCGCCCCGTTAACGTGCCTTCTTCGGTCCGTTGTAACAGTGAGACGAAGGGCTGTTTCAAGTAGACCGGGTTATCCAGCAGTGACAGGCCCTCACGTTTGAAGTCATTCGGCAGACCTTGGATCAGTTCGGCATTGACGCCTTGCACGATCAGTCTGAGTCGGGTCAAGTGGTGTAGGGCCGCGCTACCTTCAACAAGCAAGTATGCAAACCGGCCCTGATGGAGGTCGAAATGCTTGACGAAGGCTTCGCCACTATAGGGCTCCAGGTCGATCAGCCCTTCATCGCGCGCCAAGCCGGTGGCGAGTGCTCCGCTGATCTGGGCATGGCGGCGGTCGAAACGGGCTTGGGTGGCAAGAAAATAAAAAAGTGCGTCGAACAGGTTGAGGCACTCTTCTCCGTCCAGTTGCTCCGTGACCTCATCCAACAGCACTGATAGCTGTTCGTAGGTCTGTTCGTCGCATGCAGTGATTTTTTCGGCGAGGCCACAGTGCTCCATCAGCATGTGCACGCAGGCCTGAATGGTGTCGTGGTAGACCCAGTACTTAGTCTCCCGCTCCTTGACCCATTTAGGGCTGTCCCAGTCCACGATTTGCACGGCGAGGACATAGAGCAAAACCTGCTGGAATTGAGCGTCCGTCATCTCGCTCTGAAGCTGACTGGCCTGTGCGCGTGCTAATAGCTCGCCGAGCCAGATATGACTTTCTTCCATGAATGTCCACCTGTTTCCTATGACATTAGAGACCGGGGACCGCCCCCGAGGTGCATGGGTTTGAAGTTTACCTATCGATTCAAGTAGTGGCGAGTAGCCATTTTCGACTGTCTGCCAGCCACCTAAAAAAATGGGCTGCGGGTTTTTCCCGCAGCCCAGGACCCTACGTGGTACCGAACCCCACCTGCACCGTCAGCGCCCCCTGGTTATCCCCCAACCCAATGCCATAACGCCCCTCCAGATCATCGTTGATGCACAGCTGCAATTCCCCGGTCTGCCCCGCCGGAATCTCCGCCAGGTCACCCACCAGAAACGGTGTCCCGCTGCTGCTCACACGGCCAATCAGCGCTCCCTCATTGGCTCCCGGCAAGGTGTAGCCCGCCTTGGCGATCAGCCCGGGGCTGCCGTTGCCATCGACCATGCCGCCCACCGGGCTGGCCAGCCACTTGCTGCTGACATACCGCACCAGGCGCGGGCTCGGGCCGCTGATCTGCACGCCAGTGCCTTGCCATGGCTGGTTGGCCTGCACCTGTACTGTCGCGGCCTTGAGCTCGTTGCACAGGGTGTCGCCGGCCTGGATCGACAGCGCGGCGATGGTCAGGCTTGGGTTGGAGGTGCCGGTGGTGGGGAACACGCCATCACCCACCAGGAACAGGTTGTTGTGGTCCCAACTGCGTTGGGTCTTGTCCACCACCGAGGTCTTGGGGTCGTCCCCCATGCGGTAGGTGCCCATCAAATGCCCGGCACCCTGGAACGAATAGGATTGCCCTTGGTAGGTGAACACCCCAGGCGGGATGTCGGCAGTCAGTTCGGTAGCCCCGAGCAGTTCGGTGATGACATGGCTGGCCAGGATCCGCGCCTGTTTGAAGCCTTCCTTGGTGTAGTCGGACAGGTCGTAGTGGATTTCCGGGCGCGGGATGCCCAGGCGGTCCTTGTATTGGCTGGAAGGCACGATATAGCAGTTGGCGTTATTGGGATCTTCCTCCACTTGCTCCACCAGGAAGCCTATCCGAAATTGCCGCGTGAGCAGGTTGTTCAGCTGTTGCACCAGCGCCGTGCCGAACAGCACCTGGGGCGCGCCCGGTGTGTTTGGCAGCGGGTTGGTCTTGCTGATGTTGGTGCCATCAATCAGGTCGGCGACGGTGGTGTAGGGATCACCGATCGGCCAGTTGAAGCCCTCGTTGCCGATCTCGATCCGCCAGGCCGCGCGCTGGCTGCGGAACGCGCCGTCGCGCAGGCTTTCGATGCCGGAGGTGGACACCGGGCCGCGATACGGGAACACCGTCTTGCCCTCGGGCATCAGGCCCCAGGCCAGGTAGATCGGGTGGTCCGCCAGGCTGCGCCCGACCTGGCCGCTGCTGTTGGCCACGCCGTTGGGCCAGGCGCTGCTGGTGGAATTGAGCAGCAACTTGGGCGTCTCGATGGCATGGGCGGCGATCACATAACGTTGCCCCACCGCAACGCCGGTGCCGGTCGGGGGTCCGTCACCAAGCTGGTACTGGATGAACTCGATACCGCTGATGCTGTTGTCCGCCCCCACGGTGACCTTGCTCGCCACGGTCTTGTACAGCACCCGCACATTGCCGGTGTTGAGCGCGTTGTTCATGGTCACCGTGGCATCGTACTTGGCCTGGATCGGGCAGATCGGTGTGCAGTTGGTGTTACCCGCGCACACCCGTCGCCCGGCATACGGCTGCGAGTTGCGCCCGGCCGGCGTCGGGCTGACCACCAAGGGCAGGCCCTCGAACGACTGGCCCTGCACCGCGCTGACGAAGCTGCCATCGACCAGCGACAGCGGGATGCTGGTCATCGGGTATTCATAGTTGGCCGGGAAGGTAATGCCCAGGTACGCCTGGTCGGCCACGTTCGCCGCCACACCGATCTCCGCTTCGGCACGGCAATAGGCGCTTTGCAGGTCGTTGTAGCTGATCGGCCAGTCCACCCCCACGCCGTACAGGGATTTCATCCGGAAATCATTCGGCAGCATGCGCAGGCAGGTGGCGACCCAATGCCAGGTGGTGCCGCCGCCCACGCGCTCATAGGTACTGGTGAACGGCAGCGGGCCTTTTTGCACCAGGTAGCTGACCTCGGGGTTTTTCCAGTTGTCATTGATCAGGTCGGCGATGGTCGCGCGCGGTGCGTTCTGTTCGGCCGGCTTGCGCAGCGGGCTCAAGGTGCTCACCGGCGGGTAGGGTGATTCGGGCGTCTTCAACGTCGCGGTATAGAAACGCTCCAGGTACTGGTTGCGATTGGGCGGGATCTCCGGCCCCGATTCCAGCACCAGCACTTGCACCCCGGCCAGGCCCAATTGATAGGCAATGAGGCTGCCCGCAAGGCCCGCACCGACAATCACCACATCTGCTTGTTCGCTACTCATGACGATGCTCCTGGCTGCGTGCTGGCGTTAACCCCGGTGAAGTCTTCCAGGCTGGGCGGCGGGCTGTTCCAGTAGCCGAAGAAGAACTCGCTGTAGCCCATGGGGTGGGCCTGGGCAATACTCCACGCCCAGCTCTGGGTGTAGGCCTCGTCACTCACCACGGTTTGCTCGCCGAGCGGGAACGCGCCCTGGGTATACGGCTGGTACCACACGCCCAGCAGCCAGAGCTTCATGATCGCGCGTGCCACCTGGGCGGTTTGCGTCGGTGCCGGTTGGCCGTTCTGCATCAGGATCGCTGTGCCGATTTGCTGCGGTGTCGCCTGCTCGGCCGCCAGCGTGGCGTACTGGGCCAGCAGGGCGCTGAGCACGCTTTGCCCGACACGCGGGCCGATGAAGTTGAGAAAGGTGCTGGGCAGGCCGATGGGGTCTACCGACGGCGCCAGCAGTTCCTGATCGATGCCGGTGAGCACCACGCTCAGGCCAGTGAAATTGTCCAGGTCGGTACTCATGGCTGACTCCTTGTCACACCGGTGGATTGGGCGCGTTCGAGCAGGTAGGTGAAGTCCGCGAAGCTGGTGCGCGGCGACTGGGTCACGTGGGTGGCGGCATTGCCGTGACAGGCAATGCAACTGGACGACGCCTGGGGCACGGTGCCCTGGATATAGGTCTCCAGCGTGGCATTGGCGAGGAACGACGGTGCCGGATTGCCCAGCGGCTTGGTGGCGGAGATCTGGCACGGCGGCTGGCCGCTGAGCGTCGGCCACTGGGTGCTGATCAGCTGATAGTTGGCCCATACACTGTTGGGATTCACCGTGCGCAGCAGGGTCTGGTACGTGGTGTTGAGGGCCTTGGTTTCATCCGTCAACGGTATCTCGCGCACGATCTGCGAGGGCGTGGCCTTCACCGCCGGGTTCCATGGCCGGGGCGGCGGCTGGTTGACCTCGGCCTGGCTGCTGGCGTTGTAGAACAGGTACGGGCCTTTGCGCTCGGCGGGCGGCGTGGTCTTTTCCGGCACATTGTCGACGTGTTCGAAGGTCGACCACACCCACTGCGGCGCGCTGGTGGTCTTGTGCACGATATGCAGGCCCACCAGCCCGACCGGCTCGGCCACGCAGGACTCGGCCACCACCGGCCCCTTGCTCGGGTCGCTGTTGCCCGGCGTATACACCAGCGCGTCAACGCTATGGAAGCTGGCGGGATTGTCGTTGCCGTCCAACACCTTCCACGCGGCCTTGACCATCAGCGAACCCACCTCACTGGTGCTCGGGTTACCGCAACTGAACGCCACGGCATTGGTCGGGCTGGCGGCAAAAAACGCCTGTTGGCCCTGGATGCTGTAGAGGCCGTTGTTGACGATGCCGTCGAACATGGCTTGGTTGACCACGATTTCATTGCGCGTGTACACGCCGCTCTGGTCCACCAGGGGGCCGCTTTCAAACGGCTGGATAAACTCGTCGAGCACATCCGGAACCTTGCCCATCTGTTGCAGCAAGCGCCCGGAACCCTTGCCTTCACAGGCTTTCGGCACGCTGGCGGGCGCATGAAAGGGCAGCGGCTTCTGCCCTTGGGCCAGGAATATCTGATAGCTCTCCTTATAGCTTTCCCACACGGTGGCCGCGTCCTGCTGGCCGATCTGCACAGCGCTGTTGGGTTGACCCGTGTCCAGGGCCGGCCAGTTCAGCGCGATGAACGTCTGCCACGACATTTCATCGAAGTTGGCTTGCAGGCTGGACAGGGAAAAGGGCGGGGTCGCCGTGACATCGAAGGGTATTTGCGTAGACAACGTGGGGGCCGCGACGACCAGGGGGCTCAGCAACGCGCCAAACAGCGCACAGCCGAACCCGGGCCGGGGGCGATGGGTGTCCATTCTCATCGGTATCTCCTAGGCATCAGGCGCCGGGAGACAGTGGGTCCGTCATGGACTCTTCAATGCGCCTCCTGGCACGGGCTAGAGCGTAGATAAGGTTGGCGGCGCAGGTGTATGGGCGGCTAGATTTGTTTGTAATAAAAACAATCGCCAAGCAGGCTGTGGAGCAGACGCGCGACTTTCCGTAAACATTTTGACCTCGCTGCTATCCAAGCCTTAAGCACTGATGGCAGTATGAAATCACTTTCAAGGGAAGGAATTTCAGCACGTGGTACCCACCAACTTTACCCATAACCAATTCGCATGCCTGAGCGAATGGCACGAAAAGGTCTTCGACAAGACCGATACCACCCATCGCGACGCTTACAGCCAACTGCGCAACGCCTATGACATCACCAAGCGGTGGGCTGAGACTTTGCAGGAGCGTCTCTTCCCCCAAGGCACCACTAAAACCATTCGCCGACCCATAGACCAGTGGAACAGAAAGTTCGTGGCCTACAACTGGTCGCGTATCTATCCGTACGCGGATGCTCCCCTGGAGCTGGCCTACACCGTAGGCATCGACGCCGTTGACGGTTTCTTCGTCAAGATTGATCTGGTCGACGCCAAACTCGACGATGCCTCCCTGCGCAGGCGCTACGACGAAATCCGTGGGCCTTACCACGACTCGCCGATTGTTGCGCTCATGTCGGCCGAAGAAGGCCTGGCGATAGGCTTCTCGGGAATCATCGAGTGGAGCGCACACGCCATCAACCATTTCCCAATCGGGTACAGCCAAGTGGCCGAACAACTGGGTTTGATTACAACGCCGAACGCGGCGCAACTGTTGCAGCATTTTCAGTGCTGCAAGGATTTCAGAGAACGGCAGCCAAAGTGGAGCAGCGAAATGACGCAGTTGTTTGTGCGTCTTGCCATCGCGGTTCATGGGTTGGGTTTTGACTGGTGGGCCACGAAAGCCACCAACACTCAGTTGGTATTCGGCGGGAAAGAAAAAAGCGCCATTCGGGGATCGACGATGGGGGCACTGTTTGTGCGCTTTGATTGTGTCGAAGTCCGATGGTTGGCGTTTGACGGCCTGGATACCGTGCCGCTGAACCAGAAGTTGAGCCCTGAACTGGTGGCATTGGTTGAAGCGGCCAATGCGCAGAAACAGGGCGTTTCGGCAAAACGAGGCCAGCGTTCCAGCCGCATTGGCTATTGGCCGGATCAGTACCGCATCGAAGAGGTTGTCGCCATGGAAGAGGACGTATTGCTGGGTGACAGTGCGCTGTCTGAGGCCAATATCATCACCCGCAATCAAATCTATTTCGGGCCGCCCGGCACGGGCAAAACCTGGACCTTGCAACGTCTGCTCGAGGCCGACTACCCTTCGCAACGCTTCGAATTCGTTACCTTCCACCAGTCTTACGGCTACGAAGAATTTGTCGAAGGGCTGCGTCCGGTGATTTTCGACAGCACCGCTGCTCATGCGGATGCGACCACCACCGGCGACGTTCGTTATGAGATTAAACCGGGTGCTTTCTTGCGCCTGTGCGAGCGGGCCAGGAAGGACCCTGCGCATCAGTACGCGATGGTGATCGACGAAATCAACCGAGGCAACATCAGCAAGATTTTCGGCGAACTGATCACCTTGATCGAACTCGACAAGCGTGAAGGTGAGGTCAATTCGGTGACACTGACGCTGCCCTATTCAGGCAAGCCGTTCAGCGTGCCTTTGAACGTCGACGTGATCGGCACGATGAACACCGCCGACCGTTCGTTGGCGCTGGTCGATACCGCCTTGCGCCGCCGCTTCGAGTTCATCGAACTGATGCCGGATCCCCGTGTATTGAAGGGTGTCACGGTGTCCAAGGGCGATCACCAGATTGACCTGGAACAACTGTTGACCGCCCTGAACATGCGCATCGAAGCGTTGTATGACCGTGAGCACACCATCGGGCATGCCTATTTCACGCCATTGAAAGGCATGTCCTCGGAGCAGCGTTTCGGGGCGTTGGCCACGCTTTTCAGAACCCGGATCATCCCGCTGCTGGAGGAGTACTTTTTCGACGATTGGCAGAAAATAAGGCTGGTACTGGGCGACAACCAAAAGAAAGCGCCTGAGCTCCAGTTTGTACGCGATGTTGAGTCGGGCAGAGGGGCCACGAACCTGTTTGGTTCGAATGATGAGTGGGACGAGTATGCGCTACGGCCACGCTATAGCCTGAATGCTGACACCTTCAACACACCGCAAGCGTACATCGGTATCTATTCGACGCTATTCAAGCCTGTCGCCGAATGAGTGCCGTACAGATCTTTGAGTACGGCAGGCTGGTGGAGTCTGGCGACGGGGTGAGCGCAACGGTAATCCCCGGGCGCGTATTTGCCTGGCTGGAAGAGCAATGCCTGAAAGCCGACGAGCACGCACCTGCCTGGCTCAGACTGACCAGCCGCCGAGGGCAGCGCGTTATCCAGGTGACCAGCTACGTGGGCGTCCTGCGTGCACCTTGCGGTTTCCAGATCGAGATCCTGCCCAAGATCGGCAGCGAAACATCAGCGTCCCTGGCGCGCCGGAAACTGATCGAGATGCTCAAGTGCCTGCGCGGTTTTCGTCACCTCAAGACGCTGAATGCCGATCTTCAGGCTGACCGAATGCCGCTACTCGAGGTGTTCCTGCAACAGTTTCTCGAGACGGTCAGGCATGTCGTCAGGAAAGGGCTGCGCAGTGATTACACCGCCCGGCAAGCCAACTTATCCAGCCTGCGCGGCAAGCTGGTGATGGCGCGTCACCTCTCGGAGAATCTGGTGCGGCGCGACCGGTTCTTTACCGAGCACGATGAGTTCACTCCGGACCGTGCTGAAAATCGCCTGATTCATGCGGCCCTGCGCAAAGCACTGGGTATGTGCAGCGCGCCCGCCAATCAGCGTCTGGCGCGCGAGTTGTGTTTTGTTTTCGCTGATGTGCCGCTGCCCACCGATGTGGCGCAGGACTTCAAACGCATCCGGCTGGACCGGGGCATGGCATATTACGAACCTGCCCTTGAATGGGCGCGGCTCATCCTGCAGGGCAACAGCCCCGTACCGGGCGCCGGCCAGCATCACGTGCCGTCGTTGTTGTTTCCGATGGAGGCGGTTTTTGAGGCCTATGTGGCGAAGCATCTGGCGCGCCAGTTGGAGGACGGCTTTGGCCTGAAAACCCAGGTCAGCCGCGAGCACCTGGTGGTGCACAAGGACGAGAACTGGTTCCGCCTGAAGCCCGACCTGCTGGTTCAAGAGGGCACGCAGCCGCGAATGGTGCTCGACACCAAATGGAAGTTATTGGATCGCGCCAAAGGCAACCGTTTCGAGAAGTACAAGCTCAGCCAGGCCGACTTTTACCAGCTCCATGCGTACGCCCACCTCTACTTGAAGGACGCCGGGCACGCCGTTCTGATCTATCCATGGACAGAGTCGTTCTGCGAACCCTTGCCCGTTTTCGATTTTAAGAGCGCCGAGGGCTTGAAACTCTGGATCCTGCCGTTTTGCCTTGAGCGCAGTAAATTGCTGCTCCCCGAGGCATCCCCCCTGGGGAGATTTATCAGCACTGAGGGGGCTCAGGCCGGCTCTGCACCCGCCTCAACCCGAATATAAGTGCGAAACACATGGTCCCACAGCGGCGAAGACACACCGAAGTTCTTCTCGATGCCTTTGCGGTGATGCAGGTCGTGATTGGCCACCAATCCCGGAATAAAGGCGTAGGCCCAATGCTGCGGGCGGTGCATCACGTAGTGCAGCGAGATGTAGACGAAATAGCCCGTCACCGCGCCGATAAACGCCGAGGTGAGGCCGATGGACCAGGCGAGCAACAACAGCACGGCGAAGGTCGAACTGGTTTTCCAGCTGGACACGCCGATGTAGGCCAGCACGTCGATATGGTGGGTCCAATGCTCGCGGCGATACAGCGAATGGAACAGGAAACGGTGCGCCGAATACTCCACCAGCGTCCAGGCCAGCAGGCCCGACAGTGCCAGCCAGGGCTCAAAGGGCGCCAGATAGAGGGCAGCTACCACAAACAGCGGAACGGTGAAGAAATCGAGGTAATAAGCAACCGATGACATCAGCCATTTATTGGAAGCAGCCATGCGCGGAATATCCCTGTAGTGCGAAATGGACGGGCGCGGGATTGTCCGGTGTCGGGCCGCCGTATACAACATCCCGGCGTGGCGACGTGGTGGATTTGTGAGCCAATCGCCCTAGCAGCGTCGAATAGCCGTTGATCCGCTACGTTGCAACAACTCAATCCGGTCCGCCGGCACCAGCGTACGCAAGGTCTTGTACAGCACCCGGGTTTCCAGCAGGTTCCATACCCGCAGCATGGTTTCCAGCGCGTCCAGGGGTTTGCTGATGAAGTCCCGGGCGCCCAGGGCCAGGGCACGCAGGCGCGTGTCGCGGGTCGCGTCGGCAGTGAGTACCAGGATCGGCAGGTATTCACCCTGGGGGATGCGCCGGTTGAGTTGCTCCAGCACCGCAAAGCCGTCGAACTCCGGCATGTGCAGGTCGAGGATCACCAGGTCCGGCTCGAAGCTGTTGAACAACTCCAGGGTGCGCAGCGGCTGGGTGCTGCTCAGCACGTTGGTCAGCCCTTCGCGCGCCAGCAGTTGCTCCACCAGGTCGAGGTTCGGGCGTTGGTCGTCGATGATCAGAATACGCAGGTCGAGGTTCACGCGGGCTCCGGAAAAGCTTGGTCGAGGTGGGCGAGAAACGCCGGCACGTTGATCGGTTTGTTCAATACGGCAGTGGCGCCTGCTTCCTGCAACGCCTGGCGGGTAAGGTCGCTGGCGTCGGCGGTGATCATCAGCACCGGTGTTTCGCGGGTGATCGGTGACTGACGCAGGCGTTGCAGCACCTTCAAACCATTGATGTCCGGCAGCGACACATCCAGCAGAATCAGCTGTGGCGCATGCTGCGCGGCGAGGTCCAGGCCCAGTTGGCCTTGCATGCTCGACAGCAGGCGTATGCCGGGCCGACGTTGCAGCAGGGTTTCGATCAGCGCCAGGCTGGAGAGGTTGTCCTCGATGCACAACACCTTGCCCTCGAAGGTGCTGACGACGGGAGCAGGGCGCTTCAATTCGGTGTCGATGCCGGGCGTGGCAATACTCTGGGCGTGGGCCACGCGCACGAAGGGCAGTTCCAGGGTGAAGCGCGAGCCGACGCCGGGCTGGCTCTGCACCTTGAGTCGGCCGTCCATGTTCTCCAGCAGGCTTTTACTCAGTGCCAGGCCCAGGCCGCTGCCTTCCACATTCGGGTCGGCCCCCAGGCGTTCGAAAGGCTTGAACAGTTGCCCCATATGATCGGCTGCGATGCCGTTGCCGGTATCGCACACAGCCACGCTGACTCGTTGTCCACGGATATCGACCTCAAGGCTCACCTGGCCATCGCGCCGGTTGTATTTGATCGCATTGGACAGCAGGTTCAGCAGCACCTGGGTCAGGCGCTGGCGGTCGGCAACGATGCCCGTATCCGCCGCCAGTGCCGGCAGCGGCCGCAACTGCACGCCTGCGTCGGCGGCCATGGGCGACACCAGCGTCAGCGCCTCTTGCAAGGTGCCCGCAAGCGGGATCGGCACGATATTCAACGCCAGGCTTCCGGCCTCGATCTTGGCGATGTCCAGCACTTCATTAATCAGCGTGAGCAGGTGCTGGCCGGCGCGCAGAATATGACCGACATCGGCCTTTTGCGCCTTGGGCGCGTCCATGTCCAGCAGTTGCGCAAAGCCCAGGATCGAGTTGAGCGGGGTCCGCAGTTCGTGGCTCATGCGCGACAGGAATTGGCTTTTGGCGCGGCTGGCGCGTTCGGCTTCCTCGCGGGCGGTGCGCAGGGCGATCTCCGCCGCGCGGCGGTCGGTGATGTCGCGGGTGATCTTGGAAAAACCGCGCAGGGCGCCGGTGCCGTCGTATTGCGCCGTGATCACCACGCTGGCCCAGAACCGCGTGCCGTCCTTGCGGCAGCGCCAGCCTTCTTCGGTGTAATCACCGTTGCGGGTGGCCTCGCGCAACGCCATGTCCGGGTGCTGCGGGCATTCCTGGGGCAGGTAGAACAGCGAGAAATGCTGGCCGATTATCTCTTGTTCGGTATAGCCCTTGATCCGCTCGGCGCCGTTGTTCCAACTGGTGACATGGCCCGCCGTGTCGAGGGCGAAGATCCCGTAGTCCTTGACCCCGTCGATGATCAGCCGCAAGCGTTCTTCGTTGTCGCGCAAGGCGCGTTCGCGTTCGGCCAGCAACAGTCCGGCCTCCACCAGGCTGGTGCCCAACTGGCCGATTTCGTCTTTTTCCGGCGGCTGTGGCAGCAGCGGCGAGCCCAGGGCCAGGCGTTGGGCATTGCGCTGCACATTCTGCACCCGGGCGACAATGCCCTTGGACAGAAACAGCACCGCGACAATCGCCCCGAACAAGCCGCAGATCGCCGCCAGCCAGGTCGACAGCAACAAGCGTTGGCGGGTTTCGGAGGCGGCGGCGCTGCGCTCGGCCAGCAACGACGCCTCAAGGGTGAGCATGGTGCTGATGTGTTGGCGCAGGGCGTCGAGGATGTGCTTGTTGCTGATCAGGATGGCACTGATGGACTCCGGTGTGGCGTCGCTGTCCTTGAGCATTTCCTCCAGCCCGTCGACCTTGCCGTCGATCAGCGGCTTGATCGCGCTGAGCTGCTCGCGCACCCGTTGATCGCGTACGTTGCGGTCCAGTCGGCGCAGGGCCGACTCGATCTGGGGCTTGGCGTTCAGGTAGCTGGGCAGGAAGTCTTCGCGGCGGGTGAGCAGGTAACCGCGCACACTGGCGGCGGCTTCCGCGAGCAGGGTATGCACGGCCTGGATATCGCCTTGCACGCGTAAAACCCGGCGCACATCCTCTTCGGCGCGGGCGGTCTGGCGTTCCGTGGTGTAGATCAGCACCAGGGACAGCAACAGCACCACCAGTGGCAGTGAAATCACCACCAGCGCCTTGCCGCGCAGCGGCAGGTCGGCCCAACGCTTTCTCATTTGGGCCGCCTCATGTGGGTGTCACCAGGCCCAAGGCGATGCCCCGCACGGCGGCCTGGGTACGGTCAGCCGCGCCGAGCTTGCCGATCACCCGCTCGACATGGGCCTTGGCCGTGCCGGTGGTAATGCCCAGGTGTTCGCCGATGGCGCGGTTGCTCATGCCGTTGGCGACCAAGCCGAGGACCTGGCGTTCCCGTGGGGTGAGCGGTTCGCCGGGGGCGGCACCGCTGGCCTGGCGTTCGGTCATGCGCCGCAACAGCCGGGCGCTGACCGCCGTGTTGAGCGCCTCGCCACCGGCGGCCACTTGTTGTAGCGCATGGATCACCTCGGCGCGGCTGGCGTCTTTGAGCAAGTAGCCCACCGCACCGGCATTCATGGCCGCCTCCAGGTACTCGGGGCTGTCGTCCATGGTGAACATCACCACCTTCACCACCGGCAGGCGTTGTTGCAGCAAGCGCGCGGCGCCCAGGCCGTTGAGCCCGGGCATGCGGATGTCGAGGATGACGATATCCGGCAGAAGCTGTTCGCACAGTTCCACCGCCTGCAGGCCATCACTGGCCTGGCCGACCACCTCGAACTGCGGGTGGCCGGCCAGCAGGGAAACAAAACCGGTGCGCGTGACTTCATGGTCGTCCGCCAGCACCAGACGCAGGACGTGGGTCATTGCGGGACTCCAATCAAGTGCGCAGGCACGCGGGCGTGCAGCCGGGTACCGCCGTCGACGGTGCTGACGCAGGTGAAGCTGCCGCCCAACAGGCTGGCGCGCTCCTGCATGGTGGCGAGGCCCAGATGCTGGACGTCATCTGCTGATGGCTCTGCCTTGAAGCCTCGGCCATTGTCGTCCAGCCGCAGGGACGCCTGGCCGTCGTGCAGCGCCAGGACCAGTTGCACTTGACTGGCGCGCGCATGCTTGAGCACATTGTTGATGGCTTCCTGGCCGATCCGGAACAAGGCGATTTCCACCTGGCTGGGTAAGCGCGTCTCACAGTGCGCCTGCCACACCACGTTGATGCCGGCGTCACGCAGGCGGTCGGCTTCCTTATCGAGGGCTTTGAACAAGCCGAAATCATCCAGCACCGTGGGACGCAGGCCCGCAATCAGTTGCCGGCCCTCGCCAACCGAGTGTTGGGCCAGGGTAAGAATCGCCTCCAGGTCGGCGGCCAATGCCTCCGGCAGCGGCGGGCAGCGCCCGGCAAAGCCTTGCAGCCGCTGGTGCAGGCCCGCCAGGGTTTGCGCCAGGCCATCGTGGAGGTCGTAGGCGACGCGTTTGCGTTCGTCTTCCTGGGCGCGGAGCAAGCGGTTGACCAGGTCGGACAGGGTTTTGTCGCGCAGCTTGAGGGTGCTCAGCAGCCGGTCGTTTTCCAGGTGGGCGGCCAGTAATGTGGCGAGCAGTTGCAGGGACTCGCTGTCTTCGTGCTCCGGCGCCCGCAGGCTGACGCTATTGCCCAGCACCAGTACACCAAAGGCATCGCCGTCACCGGCGCGCAACGGCACTTGCAAGACGCTGGGCACGTCCTCGGATGGACGCTCCTGCCAGCACGCCGTGCGCAGGCTGCGGTCGGCGAGGGCGGCCAGGCTGCCCAAGCGCGACGGGTTGCCATGGCGGGCGCTGGTATAGGCGATGCCCTCGGCGTCCCACTCCTGCAGCAGCCCGTGGTCCATGGCCAGAAACGCGCAGGCCCGCGCGAGCACGCGTTCGCGCATGGCGTCGGGGGCCAGTTGGCGCAATTCCTGGCCGGTATCCACCAACAGGCGCAGGCGCGCCGTACGACTTTGCGATTGGCGAAAGTGCGCGCGCATGGCCAGGGCGCTGCCGGGATCATGGGGCGTGTCATGCATGGTTGATGCTCCATTGCTGCGGGCGCGAGGGGGATCTATTAGACATGGTCGGACCCCTTGGGCGCTATCTGCCAAATGGCATAGGTAAATACCTCCGGTTGGCCGATGGCGGCTGGCGGGCAGGTTGGCAAAGTGGCCTCAACGACGACCACTGGAGTAATGCAATGAAATTCGATATCGCCCCGATCGCCCTGATGTTTGCCCTGAGCGTACCGTTTGTTCATGCCGCCGAGACGGCCCCGTATGTCTACCGTGAAGTCGCCCAGGCGCCGGCCAATGTCAAAGACCGCGAGATTGCCGGTTTATTCGACCGCTGGAACAGCGCCCTGCAGACCGGCAACGCGAAATCCGTGGTCGACCTCTACGCGCCGGGCGCTGTGTTGCAGCCGACCGTTTCCAACCAGGTGCGCACGACGCCGGAGCAGATCACCGACTACTTCGACCACTTCCTGGCGCTCAAGCCGGTGGGCCAGATCAACTACCGCGAGATCCGCCAGCTGGGCAGCAACGTGGCCATGGACAGTGGCGTCTACACCTTCACCCTGACCGAGTCGGATGGCAAGGTGCGTCAGGTGCAGGCGCGCTACACCTTCGTCTATGAGCAGGTGGGTGGCCAGTGGAAAATTCTTAACCATCATTCTTCGGCGATGCCTGAAGTACAGGCCAAGCACGCCAAGCAGTAATGGTTGGAGGGAAAATGCCCATCCCTTGGCGGGGATGGGCATTTTTTTGTTGGGGCTGGGAGATTGTTGCTGTGACGGCTCGGGAGCCGACGCCTATCCAACTGATGCCCTGCGACCTAAATGTGGGAGGGGGCCTCCGATGGTCATAGGTATCTACACAACTTTCAGAGGTCTGTGGTTTGCTTCCGTGGCGGCCTTCGGGCCGACCATGTCGTTGGCTTTGACCGAGTACATATCCGTTGCTGCGGTCACGACCACCTATGGTTCCGCTCTTACAGCGGGTCACTTTTGGAAGAGCGCCAAAAGTAACCAAAAACGCTTCGCCCCAACACTCGGCACCTCGCCTAGGCTCGGTGTGCCCTCACTCCGGCTTTGGAGCGTGGGCCGCC
>NZ_JAVAJK010000030.1:0-61869 GCF_052112325.1 Pseudomonas sp. Yb2C2
CCCCCGACCTTTACCCAACACAGCGACGCCCCGGCCCAGGCGGTCAGCCGTCAGTTCGCCTCGCGCCCGAGCCTGAGAGCGGTGTTCGGGCAAATGCTGCAAAAAGCGATCAAAGAGCAATACCCGCCGCTGGACCTTGACGTGCAGCTTACCCGGCTAGCGGTCCCTAACCTGGTCGGGGGCTGGGACCTTAAGCGCTTGCTGGATGTGGCGCTCGATTACGTGGGCAGCGGTACGCTGTTAGACACGGACACGGTCATCGACGGGCGCCGCTGCTTCCTGACCAACCGAGCGCCCCATCCCCTGACCTATGAGGCCGAAGCGGTCAGAGAGCCGGATTTGCAACTGATCAAGGCAAAAATCCTCGACCTGACACCCACCCTGATGACGGTATTCCAGGACGCTCTGACAGATTACTGGAACCAGCCGGGCGACACCGGCCCTATCCGCTGGCAATGGCTGGGCGACCTGTTGGCCACAGGCTTGAGCAGCACCGCCAGCCTGTTACCGACCCAATACCAGCAACAACAAACAGCCCTGCACCACTTGACCGCTTACCCGGACCAAAGAACGCGCCCGACGCCGGTGCAAGGCGGGGTGCATGCCTATTGCCTGGAAACGAGCATCGTCCAGGGCAGCCACACCGCCAACATCATGGAACCCGAATTGCTGGTGGTGCAGGCACAAAACGTCATGCTGTACCGCAGCAACGGCACATTGGAGTTCCATGATTCCCTTGAAGCCTTCACCCAGGCGCGGGGGCGGGACCTGTCGCGCCAGGTGCTGGCCGACAGCGTGACCATCAAACGTTATGAGCCCGACGGCAATAGCTTCGACACCCTCGCGGCCTTGCTGCTTAACCAACAACTGGAAGCGCTCGGCACCGTCGTGCTGCCGGCCAGCGACGGCCTGAACGCCTTGGAACAGCGCATTGCCGACACCACAGACCCCACGCCCTGGTTCATCCAGGCCCCGGCGCCGAGCCCGACCTTTGAGCACACCCTCCAGGCGAACCTTCCCGTGTGGCTGCAAACAGCGACACCCGGTGATCGTTTTGCCTACCGCCAACAGCTGGCTGAATTGGCACGCGTACACCGGCAAACAGCGGGGGCTTCGTTTCTGGATGGCGTCGAGAACCTGCATGACTTCACGCGCAATACCTTGCTCGAACAGATCCACGCCGATCATCCCGAGGTCACGACGATTGATCCGGACGACCTTGAATTGACCTTCCATGTACCCGTCGGCGACCTGGGCAGCGGCTACCTCACGCCCGTGTCCATGAGCCTGACGCAATTGGCGATCAAGAACCTGGCGGCCGCGCCCCAGGGAAGCCTGACCCTGCGCTCCAAATCCGGCGCGACGATACCGGCCTGGATGAACGCCGACTACCTGCTGGGAGAAAAAGGCCTGTTCACCAGCACCCAGGGGCTGATCGCTCGCACCAATATCGGCGAACGCTACCCCACCACCCTCAGGGCCCTGTTGTTGGGCAACGACAGTGAAGCCCAACGCCGTGAAGCGTTGTTCGACCAAGCATTGCGCGTGCGCCTGCCACTGCAGGCCCTGGAGCACAAGATACGGGGCGAGCATGGCATGACCTGGCAAGGCTACCGTTATGTGCAGGCGTTGATGCAGCGCAGCGCCGCGGACCGGGTGGTCGACGACCTGAGCATTGTGATTCACGCCCTGGCCTTCCACCGCACACCGCATTCCAAGCCGGATGTGGTCAACAACATGTTCATTATCGAGGCGTCGGACCGTCAGGTCGGTCCGCATATCCTCTACCGGCCGCTGTATCCGGACTCGCTACGCCAGTTTGCGAGCCGTGACGCGCTGTTGGGCGCCATTGCTGAGCCTGGCCCCCTGCAAGACAGTGTGCTCAGTTGGCTACCCGACCACGCCCGGCCGATCTACAGCAACAATGGCTTTGTCAGCCCGCATATCATCCGTTTTGGCCAGGGCGACGACACCGTGCAATGGCCGGCACCGGCACCCGCGCAGTTGGCGGACGATAGCAACGGGGATGCAGTGCTGGGGTCTCTCGCCCAGTCGTTGGCCGCTGGCAACCTGACCCAATACCTGTACGGCAGCAACGCGCGGGCGCTGGTCGACCTGGCCGACCGTGACGCCGTGTCCAACGCCGAAAGCCGCTGGGCGATTTTGCTGGAGGGTGGCTGGCTGCTGTTCAACGCACTATTGCTGCCGTTGCTGCGCGGCCCCGCCATGGTCGCGGGCTGGATGGTACAACTGGCCGTCAGCCTGCAACATGACCTGGAGGCCTTGCACGGCGATGACCCGGTCGCACGCGAACTGGCCTGGGTCGATGTCCTGCTCAATATCGGCCTGTTACTGATACACAGGGCGTCGGCGCAACATCCATCAATCGAGCCCGCTTTCACCCCAGCCAAACCGCCCGTGTCCAAGGCCTTGAGTACCTTGCTGCGACGACCTCCCACGCCGTCTGCACACGTTGCGCCAAAGATTGAACAAGGCCCGGTTGGCCTGCCGTCCGAGCCGCCTGCGAGTGATCGTACCGAGGTGGACTTCATCCACTCCACCGCGCGTGACGGTTCCCGACGCCGTCTGTTCAACGCGTTGCTCGAGCACCACGTAGCCTGGCCGGTGCCCGCTCCCTCTCCGGTCGAGTTGGGTGCCTTCAAAGGGTTGTACCGCATTGGTCAGCAGTGGCATGCCTCGGTAGCCGGCCTGCTGTTCCAGGTCAGCATCGTTCCCGACGCAGGCGAAGTGTTCATCGTCAATCCACAAAAAAACCTGCACCCAGGCTTTAAGCTCAGCTACGACGGGCAAGGACGCTGGGCCTTGGACCTGGGTCTCAAACTGCGTGGAGGGGGGCCGAAAAACCGACTCAAGGCCAAGTTGGCGCAAATTGAACAGCAACGTGCAGAGGCGTGGCTGAAGGTCACTCGCCTGGAAAGCCAAATCCTTGAACAAATTGACCAAACCGCCCATTTGTTCGACACCGTGACGGCAACCAAGAAACAATTTGAAGTGCGCGACCGCGAGTTGGCCCATGCAATGCAACGCCTGCGCCTGTCCCCTAATGACCCGTCAGCCGTCAGCGCCCACGCCGTTGAGGCGCGTAACAGGACCCGGGCTCGCTTGCACTTTCTCGTGGCCTATGAAAAGTACGCCCCGGTCACCGAGCAGTTACAGCAAAATCGCCGCGCGATAATCGACGCCTACGCGCAGGTCAAGGCGGCCGATGGCAAGTTCGATTATGAGTCCAGTTGCCTTGAACAGTACCAAACCCTGCTGGCGGCGCAGGAGGTGGATGTCAGCTTCCTGGCGTCACTGCACACCGCCACGTTTGTGTCTGATCGGGGCGAGCTGATGAACGACCTGTTGCGGATGGAGCGCGACGAGCCGGCCAATCAGCGGTTGCTCGATATGACTGAAATGCACTTTGCCACCTCCGAGCGCCATGCCCAGTCCCTGATTGCTATCGACATGACGTTGGAAGAGATGGCGAACCGCCTCAAGACCGGGCCGGCAGAGCGCCTGAAGTTCCTCAATGCCATGCCCCATCGGCGCTTCTACAACCGCCTCTGTGCCATTGTCGAGCCGCTCGACCTGCTGGCGGCGTTGAGCATTGATGAGCTGAGGGAGCCAGCCACCGCCCAGGAAGAATACTTTATGGCGCGGCTGGAGACCTTGCACTTCCCTCAGGTCTCCGTAGAGCACTCGTACATCGACCTGTTGACCACCCAAGGCTTCACCTCTGCCGAGCGCAAAGAGGTGTTGGTGAATGTGATCGAGCATTACAGCCGGCGCCTCCAGGCCTACCGCATGCTGATGGAACTGGACTCGACACTGCTGCGTCCGCGCTATATGCCGCTGTTGATCGAGCGCCTGGAAACCCTGCGCGCCGCAGCCGAGACAGACTTGGCGGATGTACTTCGCGAGGATGAATTCCTGCCTGCCCAGTTCGTGCGTTTCAAACCAGCGCAACTGCCATCCCCGACCAAGCGCGTGTTCCGGTCGCGGGACAAAGGAACACTGGTGGGCAACCTGCTGCCCCCCGACGCCGAGATGCCCTTTCCAACCATTGTGGTCAAAAACCCGCTGACCGACGAAATCAGCGCGCGGTTCATGGAGCATCCCCATGAAGGCTGGGTGGAAATCGTCGACGCACCGCCGCAGCGCCCGGCACCCGTGCCACGCCAGCGAGCCCTGGCGACCCTGCGTACGGAAGCTCAGCGGCTGATCGATCAAATCACCGCCCTGGAAAAATCCATCGAGTTTCAGAAACGCAAACTGGCCGACCCGCAGCGCCGTGACGACGTCAACCCACAAGACTGGAATGACATGTTCGGCCACCAAGCCAGGAAAATCGAGGCGATTGCCGATGAAATCCAGGCCCATCACCTGGATAAGCCTGATGTCCCCCAGGCCCTGGAGCGCCTGCGCATGCGTGCAACGGACCTGCGCCGTCAGGGTGAGCAACACTGCATAGAAGGCTACAAGGCCCAGCGTCCGCGCCAGGAAAACATTGATTACCTGCGTCGCCATGCCGCCGTGGATATCGGCCTGGTGCATGGCCCGCAGCGCACTGGCGCGAATGACTATGTCTCGGAGTTTGCCATTCGCGAAAAGAACCGCGTCGACGTGCTGTGGTACGCGCATTTTCACTACAGCAGCGCCGACAGCCCGCGCGGCGACTACACCGCCGCCCACCTCAAACGCCCGGAACACCGGTTCACCACCTTCAAGGACCTGATCGCCAAGGCAGGCCCGGACAGCCACGTGATCGTCAATGACCTCTACAGCCCCATCAACCGGCCGCTGGACCAACAACTGTTCCTCGTCCTGATACCTGAATAAACCCCGCGTCGGGCTGACCGCCCATAAAAAGGATTTTTATGTCGATGCACGCAACACCCACTACTCATGCGCTGACCGCCCAGGCCGTCAGTGCCCAATTTGCCAGTCGCCCCTCCCTGGAGGCGGTGATCCAACCCTTACTCGGCGCAGCCATTGCCGAAACATACCCCGACTTGATCATCGACCTGTCGCGCACACGCCTGGCAACCCCCACCGGGAAAGGTGGCTGGACCCTGGCCCCCTTGATGACGGTTATCCAGCGCTACCTGGCCGAAGGTGGACCACTGGACTTCAACGAAGTCGACCATCTGCCCTACTACCTGTCGGATGTCCCGCCCAAGCGCCTCAAGCTACCCGGCACCGAGACGCCTGGGCCGGACATGAAAGTCATTGAGGCGCTGATCAAGACGCTGCCGCCCACCCTGCCCATTGCCCTGCAAGACGCATTGGCCGAGTACTGGAATGCCCCGTCAGACACAACAGTCAGCCGCTGGCGCTGGCTCAGCGACATGCTCAGGAGCACCTTGCGCGCCAGCACCCTGCGCCAGCCGGAACTGGACGAGGCCGCCTGGCAAACCCTGGACCAACTCATCACCACCCCGGACCGTGCACAACGCCTGGCCAAACACGGCGACCACAGCGTGCTCGCCTATGGGCTTGAGACCACGCTGAGCAGCAATGGCCAGGCCGATCGCCAACTGACCGAACACATGGTGCTGACCCGCGCCATCAACGGCGTGGCGCCAGCCCTTTTGTGTGCGCCAAACGGGCAAGTCGAATCCTTTGCCTCAATGGACGCGCTCTTGCAGGCCTGGGGCGAGCGCCTGGCGGCGCACTACCAGGCCAGCACGATTACCTGTAATCGTTACGAACCCGAAGGCTCCATCTTCGACCACCAGGCGTCGATGATTCTGAACCAGCAACTCACGCGCCTGGGCGCCCTGCAACTGCCACTCGGCCAAGACCTGCAGACGCTGCACACGCTGTACCTGGAAATCACCGACCCAGGGCTGTGCTTTCTCGACGCCCTGCAAGCCCCTGCGCAAACACTCGCCAGCGTGCGTGCGCAGCTACCGCAGAATCTGCGTGGCGCCAGCCCCGCCGACCGTGCCCGCTACCGCCATTACACCTTGGCCCTGGCGGGTCTGAAACAACGCGCACAGGACCCGGCCCTTGCCACCGACATTGAAGACATCCAACGTTTTACCGTTGCGGCCCTACAACGCGAAATGGGCCGTGAAACAGCCGTCGGCAACGGTCCAGACCAGATCCCGACACAGGGGCTTAACCCGGATGATGTGCAGCTGACGTTCGTGGTTGCCGCCGGTTACCCGGGTGGTGCCGGGATTGTCGAGCACGTGCGCATGAGCCTCACGGAGCTGGCCATCAGAAACCTGAGTGGTCGTCCCAGCGGCGAGTTCACCCTCGCCCATCGCCAGGGCACCCCCTTACCGGCGTGGCTGACACCGGCCTACGTTATCGCCCTGGTTGAGCGAGTGGATATCGGCCAGCATTACCCCCATTACCTCAAGGACCAGTTGCTCAGCGATACGGCCAAGGCCCGCACCCAGGAAACGCTGTTCGCTGAACACCTGTCGGTACAACTGCCGCTATTGGCGCTGGAGTTGAGCCTCAAGCGCGAAGCCGGTGTGACGCCCGTGGGCGCACGCATGGTCGAGTGCCTGATGCAGGCCACCAGCAGCGAGCAGCAACTCGACGGCCGTGCAGTGGTGATTCGTCATCTGGCGCTGCTGCACAGCCCCGCCGCCCAGCCGGACGTGGTGAGCAACATGTACATCATTGAGTTCCAGGACGTCAGCAGCGGCCCGCACCTGCTGTTTCGCCCGCTCTATGCCCAACCGTTGCACGAGTACGCCAGCCACGCCGACCTGCTGGCCGCGATCGCCGCACCTGGCGACATGCAAGCCAGCATCCTGACCTGGCTGCCCGACAACACCAGGCCGATCTACGACAACGGAGGTTTTCACGAACCCCATTACCTGCGGTTCGGCCAGGGCGATGAGTTCGCCCCCAGGGAAACGCCGCCGCCGGCGACCCTGGCACTCGATGGTATCAACGAAGAATTGCAGCAGTGCCTGGTCACGGGCAGCCTGATGCAGTACCTGTTCAGCGATAACGCCCGCGCCTTGGTACAACAGGCTGACCGAGCCTCCGTGTCCAACAGTGAAAGTCGCTGGCAGACCTTGCGCGAAGGCAGCGGCTTGCTGTTCTTCAGTGTTATACAACCCGTGCTGCGCGGCCCGGCAATGCTGATGGGGTGGTTGCTGGCCATCACGACCAGCCTGACGCAAGACATCCAGGCGCTCGGCAGCCAGAACCCCAAGGTCCGTGAACAGGGCAGCATCGACCTGTTGCTGAACGTCGCGCTGTTGCTGCTGGACTTCCCGGCAACGCCCATCACACGGCGCCCGCTGCCGTTGGCGGTCACACCGCCCGCCTCCGCCACCGCGCTGCCACGGCGCAGCGCCGAACAATGGCCGGTGCCTGCGCCGGCCCAGATTCGCCAAGGCACCGTCGCCCTGCCCGGCGAGCTGCCGCAGGGCAACCACACCGCCCTGGATTTCAGCTTTGCCCAGGCCCACCAGCGCCTCACCCACAGCCAGCGCAT
The DNA here is from genome assembly GCF_052112325.1 of Pseudomonas sp. Yb2C2. Taxonomy (NCBI): domain Bacteria; kingdom Pseudomonadati; phylum Pseudomonadota; class Gammaproteobacteria; order Pseudomonadales; family Pseudomonadaceae; genus Pseudomonas; species Pseudomonas sp. Yb2C2. The sequence goes on from NZ_JAVAJK010000030.1 coordinate 7,475, forward strand.
GCGCTTGCAAACCTTCAGGGTCACACCACCTGCCACGTTGCCGCAGCCGGTGCTCAACGGTCCGCGCAAGGGGCTGTACTTGATCGGCACCACCTGGCATGCACGGGTTGACGGTGAGCTGTTTCAAGTCAGCCTGGGGCACGACGCCAGCGTGGTGATTGTGGATCCCGCCGACCCTGATCGCAGCGGCCCTTACCTAAGGACGCAGACGCCCGGCACGTGGACGATCGATACCCGCCTGCGCCTGCGCGGTGGCATGCCCCTGGGCCGCATTGCCGCCGAACGCCAACGTAAAGCGATGCGTATCAGCCAATTGCAAACCGAGTATGAGCAATTTCTCAAAGGCCAGGCGTCGCTGCAGAGCTCCGCCGATGAAGCTCAAGCGGCCATGGACAAAGCCGACAAGGACCCGACGATCGGAGAAACCCAACGGGCCCGGATCCGAAAACAATTTGACAGCGCGCTGCACAGCCAGACAGCGGAATTTCAGAAGATCCTGGACAGCGCCAAGGAACGGGGCGAACTGGGCATCGCATTACCGCTTACACCGCTCGAGCGCATCCTGGAAAATACCGTCAAAAATACGCGCAAGCATGTGGTCGTGGCAGAAAATGACCGGCAAGCCCTCTATCGCGCCAATCAACGCTTTACCCGCGAAGGCCCGGCGTTGTACCTGGCGGTGCTTGGTGAGCCGGCGAGCTACCGGCAGTTTCTCCAGCGGCTGCTGGAGATCAATGAACGCAGCATTCATTGGCTGGAGCTCAAGGACCGCTCCCTGGAACAGCTGTTTGAGCTGAGCCCTGCCGGCGCCGAGAGTGCGACTGGATTGACGGCCGACCGGTCGAACGAAATCAGCGCCCTGGCAGTCAAGGACCTGCACATTCGCTGCTTGAAGCGTTTGATTGTCAAAGACGTTGAACATCCTCTGTTCAATGCCTTGAACACCATCGTCGATCCCTTGCAGGAGCATGTACGCACCCACAGCGAACTCAACAGCCTTGAACTGCCGGGCAGTGACCGCCTGAATGTACTGGAGAGCCTGGTGGAACACTATGGCAGTGCCCTCGACGCCTTGCAGGGCCTTGGCATCCTCGATGCCGAAGTCCTCGACCACACCTACAGCAGCAAACTGTTCACGCTGGTCGAGGCGCTCTACCAGGACGCCAGCCAGCGCCTGGCCAGCGAAATCAAACCGGCGGCACAAGCGCCCAAGCGCTTGCCAAAACGCCCGATGAGCAGCCACGGCGCTGCGCCTAAGCGCGTGATCAAGACCCGCCGCAAAGGCACATTCATCGGTGAACTCAAGCCCATCGGCAACGTCGATATCGTCGAAGTCCGCGCCGAGGGCAGCGACCAGTTGCTGGGGATGTATTCACAAAGCGGTGATGAATGGGTTGAATTCGTCCAGGCGCCGGCCCCACAACCGCCGGCGCCGACCCGTAGCCTGAGCGTAGTAAAGGGCCAGGCACGCAAACTCCTGGCCATGCTTCAGGACCACTTGAACCGGGGGGAGGCCTATCGAAAAATCTCCAGGCACCCGCAGGAAGTGCAGGAAATTTTGCAGTATGAAGCCGTGCGCTATGACACCTTGGCCACAGAGCTGCACCGTGCCATCGAAGCCCAACCCGAGGCTAGCAGGAGCGCCGCCGACCAAGCGCTGGTGGTGCAACTGCGCGAGGCCTACTCGCGGTTGAACAGCCAAGGCCAGGCGTTACGTTTGCAACTGTGCCTGCAACTGCCGCCCACCCATGCCAACCTCGAATACCTCATCGACCAGCAACAGGCGAACGTTGCGTTGCTGGGCAAACGTATTCAGTTGGGTGGCCCACGTCGTGACTTCATCCAGGAGTACGCGATCAACGACGCGAAAGGCTTTACGCTGTGGTACGCGCACTTTCACTACCCCGGCGCGAATACGCCCAAGGCCGATTACACGGCCGCCCATTTGAAAACCCGTGAGCAACGCCGCGAGAGCTATTACAGCCTGCTGGCCAAGGCGCAAAGTCCCCAGGCCATCGTCAATGTGCATCGAGGCTTGATCGGCAAACAGCTGGCTGAACGCTGGTTCCTGTCCTTCGAGTCGTGAGACCGGCAATAGCCTGTGGCGGCGGCACTTACGCGTTCGCCACAGGCTGCAGGCTCAGTGGGCGAACAGCGAATTACCCTTCTGCCCCGCCAGCTTCTCAGGCTTGATCAGGAACCGCGCCAGCGCCGGCAACAGCCATAGCGCACCGAACATGTTCCACAACAGCATGAAGGTCAGCATCAGGCCCATGTCGGCCTGGAACTTGATGGCCGAAAAAATCCAGGTGCACACACCGATGGCCAGGCACAGGCCGGTAAACAGCACCGCTTTGCCGGTGGACTTGAGCGTCTGGTAATAGGCTTCCTGCAACGGCAACCCCGCACGCAGGAAGCTCTCCAGGCGGCTGTAGATATAGATGCCGTAGTCCACGCCGATCCCCACGCCCAACGCCACCACCGGCAAGGTCGCGACCTTGACGCCGATACCCATGAACGCCATCAGCGCGTTACCCAGCACCGAGGTCAGCACCAGCGGCAGCACGATGCACAGGGTCGCGGCCCAGGAGCGGAAAGTGATCATGCACATGGTCGCCACACACAGGTACACCAGGATCAGGATGGTCAGCTCGGACTCCTTGATCACCTCGTTGGTGGCCGCTTCGATCCCGGCATTACCGGCGGCGAGGATGAATTCCAGGCCGTCCTTGTTGTTCTCCTTGGCGAAGTCCTGCACCGCATGCACGGCGCGGTCGAGGGTTTCGGCCTTGTGGTCGTTGAGGAACACCAGCACCGGTGCCAGGGAGCAATTGTTGTTATACAGGCCGTCAGCGCGAGCGATGGAGTTGTTCAGCACATCCGGGTTGCGCGACAGGGTTTCCCATTTCAGGTTGCCCTCGTTCATGCCCTTGATCATCTGCTTGGACACGGTCACCAACGAGATCGCCGACTGCACCCCCTCGGTGTTCTGCATCTTCCACATCAACTGGTCGATGGGCGCCATGGCTTCATAGCGCGAGCAGCCTTCGGCCTTGGTCTTGACCATCACCACCAGCACGTCGGAGCTGGTGGAGTAGTTGCTGATGATGAAGTTGTTGTCCTTGTTGTAGCGCGAATCCGGGCGCAGCTCCGGCGCGCCCTGGTCGAGGTCGCCGATCTTCAGGTTCTGGCTGTACCAGAGGCCGCCGCCAAAGGCGACCAGCGCGAGCAGGACCGAGACCGGCGCGACTTTGGGGCTGGCGAATTTCGACAGCAGGCGCCAGAACGGATGTTCGCGGTGCGCGTCTTTCTTGCTCCGGGCGATGGCACGCTTGCTGATACCCGCATAGGAAATCGCCACCGGCAGCAGGATCAGGTTGGTGAACACGATCACCGCCACGCCGATGGACGCGCCGATGGCCAGTTCGCGGATCACGCCGATATCGATGATCAGCAGCGTGATAAAGCCCACGGCATCCGCCAGGATCGCGATCATCCCCGGCAGGAACAGTTGCCGGAAGGTGCGCCGCGCGGCCGTCAAGGCGTTGTCCGCCTCGCTGGATTGCAGGGCGATACCGTTGATCTTCTGCACACCGTGGGAAATCCCGATGGCGAAGATCAGGAACGGCACCAGCATCGAGTACGGGTCCAGCCCGAAGCCGAAGAAGTGCATCAGGCCGAGTTGCCAGACCACCGCCACCAGTGTGGTGCTCAACACGGCGATGGTGCTGCGCAGGCAGTTGGTGAACCACAGCAATAGAACCAGGGTGATGACGAAGGCAACGCCGAAGAACAGCACCACCATCACCAGGCCGTCGATCAGGTCGCCGACCTTCTTGGCGAAGCCGACGATGTGGATCTTGACGTTGGGGTTCTGGGCTTCGAACTTGTCGCGGATCTTGTCTTCGAGTTCATGGGAGAACTTGCGGTAATCCAGGGCCAGCAGCTTGCCCTGGTCCTGCGGGTCCGGGTAGGACTCCAGCAGCGGGATGTCGACGATACTCGACTTGAAATCGTTGGCCACCAGCCGTCCGACCTGGCCGGACTTAAGCACGTTGTTGCGCAGTTGATCGAGGCTTTGCGTCGAGCCGTTGTAGCTCTGCGGGATCACTTCACCGCCGGCGAAGCCTTCTTCGGTGACTTCGGTCCAGCGTACGCTGGGGCTCCACAGCGACTTGAGGCCCGAGCGGTCGACGCCGGAGATGTAGAACACCTCGTCGTTGATCTGCCTTAGGGTCTCCATGTATTCCTTAGTGAAGATGTCACCGTCCTTGGCCTCCACCGAGATACGCACCGTGTTGCCCAGGTTGGCCAGGTCGTTGCGGTGTTCCATCATCTTTTCGATGAAGGGGTGCTTGAGGGGGATCATCTTTTCAAAGCTGGTGGACGGGCGAATCAACGTCGCCTGCCAGAACAGGAAAATGCTCACCAGCAGGCAGATCACGATGACTGCCGGGCGGTTATTGAAGATCAGGCGCTCAAGAAAGGTCGCTTTATCGTTGTGATGACTGCTCATGCGTTCCCCGCCTTCTTATTGTTTTGTCGGTTCGGCGCCAGTGGGTGTGGCGACGCGAACACCACCCTGCCCGACCAGAATCAAGTTGCCGTTGCCTGCCGCCGTGACGGCCGACAATGAAATACGGTCGGGGCGATTGAACACGCTGAAGGTCTGGCCGTCGTCATGGCTGACCACCACGCTGCCGCCGTTGCCGACCACCACCAGCGAACCGTCTTCGAGCAAGGTGGCCCCCGACAAGCCGAACTCCAGGGCGCCGCGTGCGGCATTGAGTTCGACTTGTTCCCAGGTGCTGCCGAAATCCGTGGAGCGGTAAAGATTGCCGCGCAAGCCGTAGGCCAGCAGGGTTTGGGGTTGTGCGGTGCTGATCACGCCAAACAGCGAGCCCTCGTAGGGGCCTTCGAGTTTTTCCCAGGTCTGACCGTCGTCGCTGGAGCGGAACATGCTGCCCTGCTCGCCGACGATAAACAGGCCGGCGTCCTTGATCCGGGCGATGGCGTTGAGGTGAAACTGGTCTTCATTGTCGAGGCGGTCACTGACGTCTTCCCAGGTCTTGCCGCCGTCGGTGGTTTCGATCAGCGCCCCATAGGCGCCCACGGCCAGGCCGTGGTGGGCATCGTTGAACCACACATCGAGCAACGGCGCTTCACGCTTGAGGTCTTGATACTGCTGGGTCCAGGTGGCACCGCCGTCGGTGCTGGCGAGGATTTGCGCATCATGGCCCACCGCCCAGCCCTGCTTGTCATCGACGAAATACACCGCCGTGAGCAGTTGCCGGGTGGGGACCTTGGCTTGGGTCCAGGTGCTGCCCTGGTCATCGGAATAGAGGATGTGCCCACGATCACCGACCGCCACCAGGCGCTTGCCGGCATGGACGACATCGATCATCAGGCCTTTGGCGGCCTTGGGGGATTCAATCGCAAAAGAGGTATCGCTGGCGGCCTGGACGACGGTCGGCAACGCGACAGTCCCAAACAGCGAGAGCGCTGCGGCCAGCAACGCAACCCTGCGTGCGGCGCGTGGGCGGCAAACAACCCAACCCATGACAGGCTCACTCATAGACCTTTCTCCCATTTATTATTGTTAGGTCGTCTCGCCTTCCCGGGCCCTGAAACCTGCAATCTAGAGCGCCTGGAGGAAGCAGGGGCCATCCTATCGGGCTTTCGAATCGTCTGACAATCGGTGCTACGTTATCTTTTGTTAACTGACGGCGTTTGGCCATGCCTGAATAGGAGGGTATTAGCCAGGCTGATTAATGAATTTTTATTCCATCTATTGAAATATGGGAATTTTTATTCCATTAATAGCCTTCCTGAAAACAATAATCCAAAGGACCACGGCTATGCGTGAACTCGGAATCGGCTTGATCGGCACAGGCTTCATGGGCCGCGCCCATGCACTGGCCTTCAACAATGCCCGGGCGGTATTTGAACTGCCGGTACACCTCAAGCTGGCCGCCCTGGCCGATGCCGACACCGAACGCGCCCGGCGCTGTGCCACGGCCTGGGGGTTTGCCCAGGCCCACGGCGACTGGCAGGCGCTGATCGACGACCCCGCCGTGGATGTGGTGGCCATCACCACGCCGAACCACCTGCACTTTCCCATGGCGATGGCGGCCATTGCAGCGGGCAAGGCGGTGTACTGCGAAAAACCCCTGGCGGTCAGCCTGGAGCAGGCCGATGCCATGCGCCAGGCCGCCCGCGAAGCCGGGGTGGTGACGCGGGTCGGCTACAACTACCAGCACAACCCGATGATCGGCCTGGCGCGGCAATTGATTGCCGAGGGTGACCTCGGCGACATCATCAGCTTCCAGGGCGAGTTCAGCGAAGACTTCATGGCCGACCCGGCGTCACCGTGGTCGTGGCGCTGTGAAGTGGAGCATGCCGGTGGCGCCCTGGCGGACCTGGGCAGCCACTTGCTGTCGATGGCGCGTTACCTGGTGGGCGATGTGACCGCCGTGTGTGCCGACACCCAGACCGTCCACGCCCAACGCCCGGCCGTCAAAGGCAGCGCCGAGCAGAAAGCCATCGCCGTGGATGACCAGGTGCACGCCCTGCTGCGCTTCGCCAACGGCGCGCGCGGCACGGTGAGCAGCAGTTGGCTCAAGCACGGTTACAAGAACCACCTGAGTTTCGAGATCAGCGGCACCAAGGGCACCTTGGCGTTCGATCAGGAGCGCTTGAATGAACTGCGCCTGTGCCGTGTCGGCCAGGACGGTTTCCAGCGTTTGCTGGCCGGCCCTGCCCTGCCCGGCTACGCAGCGTTCAGCCCGGCGGCGGGGCATCAGTTGGGCTACAACGAGCTGAAGACCCTGGAGGTGCAGGAGTTGATCATGGCGCTGGCCGGCCAGGGCGCGGATGGCACCGACTTTGACGCGGCGTGGGAGGTGGAACGGCTGGCGACGGCGATTCGTGTGGCGGCCCGTGAAGAACGCTGGGTCAACCTAAACTCGCTCTGAAGCGCAATGCAAAACCCTTGTGGGAGGGGCAAGCCCCCCTCCCGACTTTCAGATCACCTGCACACCTCTCAATCAGCGGAAGTGAAGCCTGTCGAGCATGTCGGGACGCCTGAGGAGTTCCTTCGCCAGCCAGGCCTGGCGACCGAAGTAGGGATGCCTGGTAACGGTCCAGTTGGCAACTTCATGCAGTTTTTCGAGGCTGAGGTGGAAGGGCCACTGCGGAGCCTTGAACAGATCGACATCACGCATCAGCTCTCGGGCCAACTCTTTGTCATTCTGGTTTTTAAACATCGTGATGTTGAGGTTGTTTCGATCGATCAGGCCATCCAGCCCGCCGGTGATATGGTGACGGTCCATATCATCGACCAGGCCTCCACGCCTCATCAGTTCCCGTGCCAGGCGGATATTCTGGTCTTTTTCATAATCGCCGGTCAGCGGTTTGCCGGCCATATCCTTCAGGCCGTCCTTGGTGATGAACCCATTGGGTGCCTTGAAGTCATCGAACCTGTCGAGCAGCATGCGTGATAGGTCCGCATTGCTCTTGCTACCGAAACCGTAGCAGGGCCTGCAGGGGAACGGGTCGGGACTTGGAGGGCGCTGGGCGCCAAAGCAGTGGCGGACGAACAGCTTGAAATTGCTCATAACCCCCAGGGGCCAATAACCTGCTTTGATCTGCTGTGCACGGTCACGCGCCTCGAAGCCGGCGGTATCCGCGTTCGCGTAAAACGCCGGCGACCGCGGGGTGTCACTCGACTGAAAGCTGATTGAGGCGCTCTTTTGCGGAGTGGCGGACGAATTCGCCGTTGGTTTTGGGGAAGAGCTATTGCCCTGATCCACCTCCGAGTCCAGGCGTGAGGAAGTAACAGGTTTATCAAGAGCAGGCGCCAACATCGTTTGATGTCTCCAGTCCGGTTTGGCCAAAAAGTGTTCACCTGCCTGTCCAGCGTCGCACCAGGACGCAGATACACAGCGATAACGCTGGGTTGCAAGTAGTCCTTATGTGGCAAGCCTGTCCGAATCAGTTCCTGCTTTTCTAGCGCAAGGCTCGACGCAGCACTTTGCCCACTGTCGTTTTAGGCAACTCGGTACTGCGAAACTCCACATACCTGGGCACCTTGTAGCCCGTCAGGTATTCGCGGCAATGGGCGAGGAGCTGTTCCTGGGTCAGGTTCGGGTCCTTGCGCACCACGATGATCTTGACCTTCTCCCCCGTCACGCCGTCTTCCACGCCGATGGCCGCCACTTCGCCGACGCCCGGGTGCAGCGCCACCACGTCTTCGATTTCATTGGGGTACACGTTGAAGCCCGAGACCAGGATCATGTCTTTCTTGCGGTCCACCAGGCGGATATAGCCGCGTTCATCCATCACGCCGATGTCACCGGTCGACAACCATCCCTCGGCGTCGAGCACTTCGGCGGTGGCGTCCGGACGCTTCCAATAGCCCTGCATCACCTGTGGGCCGCGCACCTGCAGTTCGCCTTGCTCGCCGATATCGGCCAGCTCGCCGTCTTCACGCATAAACCGTACCCAGGTCGACGGCAGCGGGACGCCGATGCTGCCGGTGAATTCCATTTCGCGCATGCGCGCAATATCGATCGGGCTGATGCTCACCACCGGCGAGCATTCGGTGAGGCCGTAGCCTTCGATGATCGGCAGCCCGGTGACGTCCTTCCAGCGCTTGGCCACCGCCGTGTGCGTGGCCATGCCGCCGGCGATCACCATGCGCAGGTCGGAGAAGTCCCGGGCGCAGAACTCCTTATTCTCCAGCAAGCCGTTGAACAGCGTATTGACCCCGGCAATGCCATTGAAGCGCTCCTTGCGCAGGATCATCTGCACCCGCTTCACATCCCGCGGGTTGGCGATAAGGATGTTGCGCCCGCCCAGGCACATGAACATCAGGCAGTTCACCGTCAGGGAAAAGATGTGGTACAGCGGCAGCAGGGTGACGTTGGTTTCCTGCTTGTCCTGGTCCAGTTGGTCGCCGACCCAGGCCTTGGCCTGCAACAGGTTGGCGATGATATTGCGATGGCTGAGCATCACGCCCTTGGCATCCCCGGTGGTGCCGCCGGTGTATTGCAGGAAGGCCAGGTCGTCGAGGTGCATGTCCACCGGGAAGTGGTTGAGCGCGCGGCCCTGCTTCAGCACTTGGTTGAAACGCACCGAGCCCCTCAGGTTGAACGCCGGCACCTGCTTTTGCACGCGACGCAGGATGAAGTTCATCGCCGCGCCCTTGAAGCTGCCAAGCAGATCACCGATGGCGGCCACCACCACGCGCTTGATGCTGCTGCCGGCGATGACTTTTTCCAGGGTGTGGGCGAAGTTTTCGAAGATCACCACGGTTTCGGCGCCGCTGTCCTTGAGCAAGTGCTTGAGCTCATGGGCGGTGTACAACGGGTTGACGTTGACCACCACCGCGCCGGCCAGGATCGTGCCCAGCAGGCAGATCGGGTACTGCAAGCAGTTGGGCATCATCAGCGCCACGCGGTCGCCCTTCTGTACGCCCTGGCCCTGCAGCCAGGCGGCGAACGCAATGCCTTGCACCTGCCAGTCGGCGTAGGTCATTTCGGTGCCGATGCTGACGTAGGCGACCCGCTCGCGAAATTTCTCCAGGTGCTCCAGGAACACCTCGCGCAACGACGGGTAGTCCTCGATACCGGCATCGATGTCCGCCGGGACGCCGGGCAGGTAAGCGTTCAACCAGACCCGTTCGGTGTGTTCCAGGCTGATAGCGTTCATGGCAGTCTCCTTATTGTTGTTTTTGATGGGGCTACTTTTCGACGATAGCGGTAATGCCCAGCCCGCCCGCCGCGCAGATGGAAATCAGGCCGCGACCGCCGCCCCGCTCGTGAATGGCCTTGGCCAGCGCCGCCAATTGCCGGCCACCGGTGGCGGCAAACGGGTGGCCGCAGCCTAGAGAGCCGCCGTTGACGTTCATTTTGGCGCGGTCGATGGCCCCCAGCGGCGCCTCCAGGCCGAGCCGTTCGCGGCAGTAGTCGGCGTCTTCCCAGGCCTTGAGCGTGCACAGCACCTGGGCGGCAAACGCTTCGTGGATCTCGAAGAAATCGAAGTCGGCGAAACTCAGTCCTTCGCGCTTGAGCATGCGCGGTACGGCGTAGGCCGGCGCCATCAGCAGGCCTTCGCTGCCGTCGACAAAATTCACCGCCGCCGTCTCGCCCGTGCGCAGGTAGGCCAACACCGGCCAGCCATGGGCCGCCGCCCAATCTTCGCTGGCCAGCAGCACCACCGAGGCGCCATCCGTCAGTGGCGTGGAGTTGCCCGCCGTGAGGGTACCGTGCTGGCGGTCGTAGGCCGGGGACAGGCCGGCGAGTTTCTCCAGGCTGGCGTCGGCGCGCAGGTTGTTGTCCCGCGCCAGGCCGCGATGGGGGCTGATCAGGTCGTCGAAGAAACCGCGCTGATACGCGGCATCCAGGCGCTGGTGGCTGGTGAGGGCCAACTCGTCCTGGGCCAGGCGCTTGATCTGCCAGCGTTGGGCCATGGCTTCGCAATGTTCGCCCATGGACAAACCGGTACGCGGCTCGCCATTGCGCGGCAACAGCGGCTTGAACAACATCGACGGACGCACCTTCAGCAGCGCCTTCACCTTGTCGCCCATGCCCTTGGCGCGGTTGGCCGCGAGCAAGGTGTGGCGCAGGGATTCATTGATGCCGATGGGCGCGTCGGAGGTGGTGTCGGCACCACCGGCGATGCCCACGTCAATCTGGCCGAGGGCGATCTTATTCGCTACCAGCAAGGCCGCTTCCAGGCCGGTGCCGCAGGCTTGCTGCACATCGTAGGCCGGGGTCTGCGGGGACAAGGTGGTCGACAGCAGCGATTCACGCGCCAGGTTGAAATCCCGTGAATGCTTGATCACCGCGCCGGCGGCAAACTCGCCCAGGCGCTGGCCGTGCAGGTTGTAACGGTCGACCAGGCCTTGCAGCGCCGCCACCAGCAGGTCCTGGTTGCTGTCGTGGGCATACACCGTGTTGGAACGGGCGAACGGGATGCGGTTGCCGCCGATGATCGCCACGCGGCGGGTCGGGGCCGGATTGAAGCTGTAGTCACTCATGTAGGGCTCTCATTCCAGACAAATAGCCCGCGCATATGCGGTTTGTCGCCGGCGAAATTGCGCACTTCGAATTCGCGCTGCGGGCCGCTCACGGGGTGTTGCCACAGGGCGACCTGGCCGGGCAGGAAGATCGGTAGCTTGAAGTCGCAATGGGCTTCGGCCTGACCCAGGCCCCCGGGGGGTTGTTGAGCGGCCAATGCGCGGCCGAGGGTCCACATGCCATGGGCGATGGCGCGGCGAAAACCGAAGAGCCTGGCGCCGATCAGTGAGGTGTGGATCGGGTTGAAGTCCCCGGAGACCTTGGCGAAGCGCCGCCCCAGATCGGCCGGCAACACCCAGCGCTGGGTGCGCAACAGGCCCTCCTCCTGCAACGCCAGCGCGTCCTCCCATGGCTCGCCGACGGGACCTTTCACCGCGCGGCGCAGGTACAGGCTGTCGCTTTCCCACACCAGGCTGCCGCTGCTGTAGGCACGGGTGGCGATGCTCAGCGCCTGGCCCTTGGCGTGGGCCACCCAACGTTCGCAAAAGACTTCCAGGCGCAGCGCCTGGCCTTCCTGCAGGCGCTGGTGCTGCCGGATGCGGTTGGCCAGGTGCACCATGCCACTGGCCGGGTACGGAAAACTCGGACGGGTCAGCAGCATCAGGTGCAGGGGGAACGCCAGCACATGGGGGTACGACAGCGGCACGCCTTGTTCGCGGCGAAAGCCACAGGCACGGCCGTAAGCCGCAATGCCCGCAGCGGACAATTCCACCGCCGAGCGCACCAGGCGCTCCCTGGGCAACAGCGGTGCGCCGTCGAGCTTGGGTTTGCGCAGGCCACGTACGCCGTCCAGCAACAGGCGCGTGCGTGATGGCGGTGGGTCGATGATCTGCGTCACGTAGTCCATGGACTCAGGCTCCCAGCAGGCTTTGGCCGCACACGCGCACGACCTGGCCATTGACCCCGCCCGACGCCGGGTGCGCCAGCCAGGCAATGGTTTCGGCCACATCGATCGGCTGCCCGCCTTGGGACATCGAGTTCATGCGCCGCCCCGCTTCGCGAATCATCAGCGGAATTTTTGCGGTCATCTGGGTCTCGATAAACCCCGGCGCCACCGCGTTCACCGTGACCTGTTGCGCCGCCGCACGCGGGGCCAGGCCTTGCACCAGGCCGATCACGCCGGCCTTGGAGGTGGCGTAGTTGCTTTGCCCGAGGTTGCCGGCAATGCCGGAGATCGACGACACGCACACGATACGCCCCCCCGGATTCAGGCCCTGGCTATCCAACAAGGCACTGCTCAGGTGCAACGGTGCTTCGAGGTTGACCGCCAGCACGCTGCGCCAGGCCGCCTCCGTCATCTTGGCGATGGTCTTGTCGCGGGTGATCCCGGCGTTGTGCACCACCACATCGAAGGCACCGTATTGGCCGACATGGGCATGCAACTGGGCAGCGGCGTCCGCTGCCGTGATGTCCAAAGGCAGCGCCGAACCGTCCACACTCGCGGCCGCCTGTTGCAGCGAGTCCCGGGCCTGGGGCACGTCCACGCAGACCACATGCGCGCCCTCGCGGGCCAGGACCTGGGCGATGGCCAGGCCAATGCCTCGGGAAGCACCGGTGACCAGCGCGCGTCGGCCGGCGAAGGGTTTGTCCCAATTGACGGCGACCTGCCCATCCACCGGTTTTTCCAGGCGCACCACCTGCCCCGACACATAGGCCGAACGCCGCGACAGGAAGAAACGCAGGCTGCTGTCCAGTGCGTCTTCCGCTCCCGGAGCCACGTACAACAACTGCACGGTGATCGCCCGGCGCAACTCCTTGGCCAATGAACGCACCAAGCCTTCGAGCGCACGCTGGGCGATGGCCTGGGGCAACTCGGTGCAGTGTTCCGGCGCGGTGCCCAGCACCACAACGCGGCCATGTTGGCCCAGGCGTTTGGCGTTGGCGTGGAAGAACTCATAGAGCTCGCCCAGTTGTTGCAAGCCGGTTATGCCGCTGGCATCGAACACTGCGCCCTGCACCTTGACCGTGGACGGCGCCTTGAGCGTCGCCGGGGTGGCGGTGACCGTGTCGGTGGCGCTGAACACCTGTTGCACCTGCGCAGCCAGGCGCCCTGCCCCGGCGACAATCACCGGGTTGGCCAGGCCTGGCTGGCCGTTGCGGTGACGCTGCAACGGCACGGGCTGGGGCAAGCCCACCACCTGGGCCAGGCGACGGCCCCAGGGGGAATTGACGAACGATAGGTAGCTGTCACTCATAGATAGATCCACTCACCACACAAACTTGCCGTGTAAACCCGATCCATGTCGGAGGGGGCAAGCCCTAATGCCAGTCATGTAGGAGCGAGCTTGCTCGCGAAGAAACTCAGGGCCACCACGTTTCTCCAGAATGAACGCGTTGCTTAGACGTTCTTCGCGAGCAAGCTCGCTCCTACATGACTGGCATTGGACCCATCCCTCTCCCACATTGACCGCGTTTCTCCTAGTTGACCGAGGCGTTTTCGCTTTGGCTGCTGCGCCGCTTGGCGACCGGTTCCAACGCCTGCCTGCGCTGCTGCAACGCCTCCAGCAAACCGAAGTCCTGGGGGAAGTCATCCACCTGGATAGCGTGGTCGGCGTATTCCACATAGCGCGCCAGCAAGGCGTCTTCGTCGTCGCTGATCAGGTCCAGCGCCCGCGCCTTGACGCGCCAGGCGGTGAAGGCCGTGGCGGCAATCGGCATCGGTTCGAGCAGGCCTTGCCTGATGGCCGGCTTGAGCCGGGCGTCGATCAGCTCGACTTGCGGCAGCAGGCGGAAGCCCAACTCGCCGTAGGCCAGCTTGTCGATTTCCGGACGCGGAATGTAGGAATTGGCCAGCAGGCGGTCGCGTGTTTCGCCGGGGATCTGCACCACATCGGCCACCTGGGCCAGCAGCTGATCCGAAGGTTTGCGCAACGGAATACCGAACGGGAACGTCAAGCCACGCAGCACCGCCGCCGCCGCTGTGGAGGGGTAGTTGTCCAGCACTTCGGCAAGGGCTTCATGGGCACGCAGCAATGCGTCCTGTGCCGCCCAATGCACCAGCGGCAGGTCTGCCTGGGGCCGGCCGTCGTCCTCGAAGCGCTTGAGCACGCAGGACAGGATGTACAGCTGCGACAGAATATCGCCCAAACGCCCGGTGATACTTTCCTTGCGCTTGAGGGCACCGCCCAGCACGCCCATGGAAATATCCGAGATCAGCGCCAGTACCACCGACAGGCGATTGGCCTGGCGATAGTAGGACGCCAGCGCCGGGTCGGTCTTGGCCGGTACGGAAATCAGGCGCCCGCCGGTCAGGGCATGCACCGCCGCACGTACGGTGTTGGCCAATACAAAGCTCACATGGCCGAACATCGCGCTATCAAAGTCTTCCAGCGCCTGGCGCCGGTCCGGGTTGCGCGCCGCTTCCATTTCGCGGAACACATAGGGATGGCAACGAATCAGGCCCTGGCCAAAGATGATCAGGCAGCGCGTCATGATGTTCGCGCCTTCCACCGTAATGGCGATGGGGCTTTGCTGATAGGCACGGGCCAGGAAGTTATTGGGGCCCATGCAGATGCCCTTGCCGGCGACGATGTCCATGCCGTCGTTGACGATCATCCGCGCGCGTTCGGTGACGTGGTACTTGGCGATGGCCGAGATCACCGAGGGTTTCTCACCGGCATCCAATGAAGCCACCGAGACCTTGCGCACCGCATCGCAGGCATACAGGTGCCCGGCCATGCGCGCCAGCGGCGCCTGCACCCCTTCGAACTTGCCGATGGGCAAGCCGAACTGTTTGCGCATCGCCGCGTAGGCCGTGGTACCACGCACCGCGACCTTGCCCAGGCCGACGTTGGCCGACGGCAGGGAAATGGCGCGGCCGGCGGCCAGGCACTCCATCAACATGCGCCAGCCGTTGCCGACCTGTTCGCGGCCGCCGATCACCCACTCCAGCGGGATGAACACATCCTTGCCGGTGGTCGGGCCGTTTTGGAATACGGCATTGAGCGGCCAGTGCCGGCGACCACTGTTTACGCCGGGATGGGAGGTGGGGATCAGGGCACAGGTGATGCCGAGAGAGCCTTTCGGCCCCAGCAATCCGTCCGGATCTTCCGCGCGAAACGCCAGACCGAGCACCGTGGCGATCGGTCCCAGGGTGATATAGCGCTTGTCCCAGGTCACACGGAAACCCAGTACTTCCTGGCCTTCATGGGTGCCTTTACAGACGATGCCCAGATCGGGAATCGCCCCGGCATCGGAGCCGGCATACGGGCTGGTCAGGGCAAAACACGGGATGTCTTCGCCCCGGGCCAAACGCGGCAGGTAGTAATTGCGCTGGGCGTCGGTGCCGTAGTGCAACAGCAACTCGGCCGGGCCCAGGGAGTTGGGCACCATCACCGAAATCGCCGCCGCCGAGCAGCGCGTCGACAGCTTCATCACCACTTGGGAATGGGCGTAGTGGGAGAAGCCTTTGCCGCCGTACTGCTTGGGAATAATCATGCCAAGGAAGCCGGCGTCCTTGGTGTACTGCCAGCCTTCGGGGGACATGTCCTGCCAGACCTGGGTGGTTTCCCAGTCGTTGGCGATATCGCACAAAGTTTCCACTTCATTGTCGAGGAAGGCTTGCTCCTCGGCGCTCAGGCTCGCCGGGGCCGCTTGCAGCAGGCGCTGCCAGTCGGGCTTGCCGCTGAACAGCTCGGCGTCCCACCACACGGTGCCGGACTCGATGGCGGCGCGTTCGGTGTCGGACATCGCCGGCATGATCGTGCGAAACAGATTGAGGGCCTTGCCGGTCAACAGCGCGCGGCGCAGCGGTTTAAGGCTCATCAACAACGCCGGCAATACCACCAGCACGGCCGCGACGGTGGCGCCGAAAGCCGCCACTCCATTGAACAGGTAGCCCGCTGTCAGCCAGATCAGGCCAGCGCCCAACCACAGGATGGCGGCAGCTTGTCGATACGCCAGGGCAATCGCGGCTGCGACACCCACCAATAACCAGATAACCATGGGGATACCTCTACTCGATTCAGGGCGTGGTTTACGTGCGAAAGGTCGGATCGACCTGCGGCGTAAAGCCACACTACAAACTTGGAAAGACAAATTCAAATTTTGTTTTGAAATTTTTATTTAATACCTGGACGAAAAAATAGCGGCTGAATGAATCAGCCTGGAATGCCAATACTCAAGGAACTGTTGACGTGGAATGAGGGTGAAGGCATCAAGATGCGCTTGGTGCCTTTTCCATCACCCTCTATGAAATATCAGAACGCGTAGGTGGCCGACACGCTCACCACATCGCCCGACGACTCCGCCTTGCCATTCAGGCTTGCGCCACCCAGGCGATCGACGTTTTGAGTCTTGAGCTTGACCTCTTGCACGAACTGGTGGGAATAGGCCAAGTCAAGACTGAGGCCCTTGATTGCTTTCACATCGTAACCAGCCCCCAACGACAGGAATGTACGGTCGCCATCCGGGATTCGCGGGTCGCGGGTCGAATTGCGTGTAGGTGTCTGGTCAAGGGCTACACCTGCACGCAAGGTCAACTCATCGGTCAAGCGGTAGTCACCGCCGAGGGAGTACATCCAGGTGTTCTTGTAGTTGTAGGGAATGGACACAATGGTGGTGCCACCGGACTCGAGCGTCAGGTCTTTGAAAGAGGACCACTCAGTCCAGGTCACACTGGCCCCCATCGTGAAGCGATCGTTGAACTGGTGTACCCAGTCCAGGCCGGCCGTGGCAGGAATGTCCAGTTGGACACTGGCATGGGCGCCGTCCGGTGCCAGCTCTAACCCTGGATAAGCGGTATTCACCAACGTACCGCTACCGCCAAACGGACTTGGCTGGGTCATCAGGTTGTAGGAAAACTGATCGGCGTAAATATTATATTTGCCGGTCATCTTGTTCTTGATCTTGGCGTGGTAATTCAAGCCAAGGGTGTCTCGCTCCGTGGGTTTCCAAACAATGCCGGTAAACCAGCCCGCTGAAATGTTGTCGACCTTCACACGCATCAAGGCACTGCCGACATCAGACGGAAAATTGATCCCGCCCAGCACGGAATCGGACACCGCGGCGGCAGACAACAAGTCCACGTTTTGACTGACGAAGCCCTTGCTGTGTTGCACGATCACGCCACCGCCGATAGAAAATTGATCATTCACCTTAAAGGACAGGGATCCGGTCAATCCTACGGTTTCAATTTTGGTGTCCACTGCAAAGTCGCGCAGTTTCGAGTCCTGATCCCAAGTGGAGCGCATACCCTGCGGCACTACCTGGCTCAGGCCGAAAGCGAACCGATCCCCCAGGGGCATGACCATGAAACCGGTTGGCAACCAGGCAGTGAACCCGCCTTGGCCGCCGTCGTTGTTATTCACCGTGGTCGATGCGACGTCGGGAAAACCATTGGCGTCCAAGGGCGTATTGGAAATCGGGTTGCCTGCATAATCAGAGGCGTCACCTTTGTACTTGATCTTAATGCGGGCGTAGTCGACGGTAAATTGCGCCACGTTGTGTTCGACAAACGCCATGGCCGCCGGGTTGTTGTACGCGGAACTGGGATCGTTCTTGAACAACGAGCCACCGGCAAATGCCCGGCCCCAACCGGGTGCGCCGTAGGTCGGTGTTGAAAAACCGCCGGCCTGTGCAGGCGCGTTCACCATCGCCCCGCCTATCAGTGCCAGCCCCAGCAAAACCTGCACGTGTTGTTTCTTATTATTCATGCGGCACTCCTTATTGTTATTTCTCTGAGCCGGCCCCGCCGGTTCGTTTTGCTTCCGGCAGTTCACAAACTGGCGCCCGATCGAGGCGCCAGTCTTTCAACAGGTGATCAGCCCGGTGTGTCAGTTGCCCATCAAGGCACGATGGTAAATGTCGGGCTTGGGGTAACGCTGAGGCTCACCACGGTGCAGCTACCACTCAGGGTCTGGTTGGAGGCGGTCAGTACACCACCGCTGTAGCCCACGGTGATGGTGGACGGACCGCAATTGGACGCCGGATACAGAACCGACGCGGCGATGGTGTAACCAACGTTGCTGACCGAGCCCGCAGCGGCACCGGTGGCGGTCAAGGTCCATGGCAGACCGGTGATTTTCGGCAGCGCACAAAGACCACCGCCGGTCACCGCCACACCGGTGATTTTTGCCACACCGCTGGCATCGACGTTCCCGGTAAAAGTTGCGCCGCAGTTAACAGTGGCCTGGAACGACGATGGCGACTTCACCGAAATGGTGCCTGGCGCAGTGAAGCTCGAGTTCACCGGGGTGATGCTATAGGCATTGGCCATCGACGCAGCACCCATGCAAACAGCCAAAGCAGACAACGATACGAGGGTTTTCAAGCTTTTCATTGTTTTTCCTCACATGTTATGGCGAGTCATTTCGCCAGGGGGTAATGGCCATGAACGAGAGGTCACGGTGAAACTGCAGAACTTCCCTTTCCAGCCAAATTTCAATTCAATTACCGAAGCACGTTACTCAACAACTTTGAAGTTCGGCGGCATCTTGATCGACACCGTCTTGATCTTGCAGTCTTCGCCAATCGGTACATTGGCGGCTTCCAACTTGCCGGTGGCGTTATCCCAGGTGCCATCGGCGGTGGAAGGCCCGCACTTGCCGCCCAGGCCGAAAGCGTGAACATCGACACTGATCTTCGACATGGAACCGCTCCTGGTATCTTTGGCGACCAGGATCCACGGCAAGTTGATGGCTTCGACGCGACTGCACTTGAGGCCGCCGTCGAATTCGACTTTGTCGACATTGACCGAGGAACCGTCCGCAGCGACCTTGCCGGCCACCTTGATGGTGCAATCGGCGCTGATCAGCGCGCCTTTGGAGAAGCTGATCGGGCCCTGGGCGGTAAAGGCGCTGCCCGCCGGTTCGATACGCGCGGCCTGGGCCTGGTGATAGGTGATCAGGCCCAGCACGGCCAATACGATATGGGTGGTGAACTTGGCAGGTGTTTGCATGGTGTACGTCCTTCCCTTTCATTATTTTTTTCGGGTCAAAGCACTTTCTCGGGGCGATAAAATCCTGCGCGGCAATCAGGCCCCGAGCACACAACAAAACTAAGTGTTACTTCAGATCAAAACGGCTTGGCACTGCCGCTGTACTTCTCCAGGTACTTCAAACGCTGTGAAGGTTGAAGATTGGTCAGGGTGATATCCCCGGCATAATGATTAAGGACTCGATGATCCATGCGCCGCCGCCACAAGTACGGTACATACGCCCAGACAATCATGCTCGCGTAACCATAAGGCAGTTGCGGCGACTCATCGAAGTGGCGCAACGACTGATAACTGCGCGTCGGGTTGGCGTGATGATCGGAGTGCCGCTGCAGTTGGAACAGAAAGATATTGGTGACAATCCGATTACTGTTCCAGGAGTGCCGAGGCGAACACCGTTCATAACGACCGTTGGGCAACTTCTGGCGTTTAAGGCCGTAGTGCTCCACATAGTTCACCACTTCCAGCAACGAGAAGCCGTAGATGCCCTGGATAACCAGGAACGGAATCACCGCTGCCCCGAGCCAGGCAATCATCGCGCCCCACAACACCACGCTGTACATCCAGGCACTGAGCACAGCGTTTTTCCAATGCCAGGCCGGCAGGCCGAGTTTGCGCAGGCGCTCGCGCTCCAGGTTCCAGGCCGAGTGTGCGCTGAACCACACCGAGCGCGGCAGGAAGGCCCAGAAACTTTCACCCAGCCGCGAGCTGGCGGGATCTTCCGGCGTGGCGACGCGCACATGGTGGCCACGATTGTGCTCGGTGTAGAAGTGCCCGTAGAAGGTCGGCGCCAGGGTGACCTTGGCGAGGAACACTTCCAGGGCATTGGGCTTGTGCCCCAGTTCATGGGCCGTGTTGATCGCGATACCGGTGGCAGCCCCCGTGGACATGGCCATGCCCAGGTAGGTAAACCAGCTTGGTTGGCCATGCAGTTGCGCACGCTCAGTGATGTAACCGGCGGCGTTGGCCAGCCAGCTGGAAGGTTCAAGGTTGGCGGTAGCGTGCAGCAGGCCGCCCCGGATGATCCAGTCGATGCCGCCGGCGGCCAGCCATCCGGTAATCACCACCGACGAGATGACGAACAGCACACCGGTGTAGACGATCCAGCGGTAGTAGCGTTGGGATTCCAGGTGGTTGACGGCGGATTCGGGCGGGTTACTGATGTCTTCGCCGAGCAGCCCGTCGATCAGGGGGATCAGGCCAAAGATCACCAGTACGCCGATCCACCACAGTTGCTGGATGCCGGTGGCAATGGCGAGTGCGCCGGACAACAGAGGGGTGGCCAATGGCAGGATGCCCAACCACCACAGGTGGCGCTTGCCGTCGGTCCAAACGCTTGGCGCTGCCAGAGTCCGGTTCATGGCAGCCTCCTTGGCAGGCAGGCGGAAAACAGGTTCAGGGAGCGCTGGGTGCTCCGGGAAATCAACCATGCGATAAAAGACGTTTTTTTCATTTTTATTCGCTCTTAGGCATTTCAAAAATCATTTCAAAATAAATATTGAAATATTTTTTTAAATAAATAGCGCGGAATCGTTAGGTCGTCAACTACTTTTTCGAGGCCTTTTTTACGTGACTGGACAGTCTGTTTTTCAGCTGTTTGGTCAGGTCTCTAGGGCAGGCATTTGCGACGTTCGACCCGGCGATGAGGGCCACGATTATTTGTTCGCCAAGGCAAAGGGCGGATGCAGGACCGTGGCCGTTTCCACCGGGCGCACGCGCTTGGCCACGTGCAGCACGGCCTCGACCACCCGCGCCGTGGCGGTGATCGGCAGCATGTGGCCGCGCCCTTCCACCACTTGCAGCTTGAGGCCGGGCACTTTATCGGCGAGGGCCTGGCCATGCCGGCGGAAGTCCAGCACCTTGTCCTGCGCGCCATAGATCAGGCCGATGGGCAGGGCCAGTTGGGGGTAGCGCTTGACCATCCCGGGCAGGCAGTCGTTGACCAGCGCAATCTCGCTGGAGGCGGCGTAAAAGTTGTCGGGGCGCATACCCAGCAAGCCGCCGCCCCGGGTGGCGAAATCCTCGGGAGCGGCGTCCGGCGCAAACACGCCCTTGACCACCGAACGTCGAGTCAACAGGCCCATGGGCACGGTGAGGGTATTGGCCACAAAACGTCGCAACCACGCCGGTCGCACCGCCAGCGACCAGAACACCAGCGGCAACCTGGGTTGGGGATGGGTCAACGGTGCCACCAGCACCAGGCCCGATACAGCCTCGGGATGATCGAGGGCCAGGGCCAGGGAAATCGCGCCGCCGAGGGAATGCCCGAGCACCAAGGGTTTGTCCAGGCCAAGCTGGTTGATGAAGGCCGCGACTTGCCGCGCCTGGGCCGGCAAGTCCGCAGCGGTACCTTTATGCCGCGTGGAATACCCCGACCCGGGACGGTCGAGGGTGATCACCCGAAAGTGCTCACGCAACTGGCGGGACAAGGCATAGGTCAGGTTGCGACTGCTGCCCATCAGCCCGTGAATCATCACCAGGGGCGGGCCCTCGCCCTCTTCCACATAATGAAAGCGCTCGCCATTCACCTCCACGAAGCGCCCGTTGATCGGAACAGCGGCTTCGATGCGCCGTGTCATCCAGGCGCTGAAACCCCATAGCACCGCACTTGCCCCCACCAGCACACCTGCAGCAGTCACCCATTGCACAGCCATAGCTCGTCCTCGGCTTCCCTGTGACCGGCGACCTGACCGGAATTGATCAAGGCCTCGGCCAACGTCCACACCCTGGACCTGAACGGAGTGCGTACCACGCTCGTCCGTCGGACAAGTCGCACATAAGGCACAAGGTCCTAGCGTAGGCGCTATTTTCAGGTAGATTATTTAAAATCTTTTTTAAAATAATTAATTCAATTTTTCTTTGCAATGGTGTTCTATCTAAAAGACACAACAAAAACAGGAGCACATCCGATGCCCATGAAGGACCGCCTATGAATGCCCACAGTGATTCCATCGACATCGCCATCATCGGTTCGGGTTTTGCCGGCCTGTGCATGGCCATCAAACTCAAGGAAGCGGGGCTCACCGACTTCTTTATCGCCGAGCAGGCCGACACCCTCGGCGGCACCTGGCGGGACAACCATTACCCCGGTTGCGCCTGCGATGTGCAGTCCCACGTGTATTCGTTTTCCTTTGCACCCAACCCGGACTGGACTCGGCAGTTCGCGCCGCAAGCGGAAATCCGCGCCTACCTGGAAGACTGCGCGGTGCGCTTCGGATTGGCGCCCTACCTGCGTTTCGGCATGGGCCTAAAGCGCGCGGTGTTCGATGAACAGCTACAACGCTGGCAGTTGAGTTTCAGCGATGGCCGCCACGTCAGTGCGCGGGTGCTGGTGTCGGGCATGGGCGCCCTGGCACGCCCGGCGCTGCCGGAGATTCCGGGGCTGGAAACCTTCAAGGGCAAGCGCTTCCACTCCCAGCAGTGGGATCACGCATACGCCTTGAAGGGCAAGCGCGTGGCGGTGATCGGCACAGGGGCCAGTGCCATCCAGTTCGTGCCGCAGATTGCGCCGCAGGTGGCGCACCTGGATCTGTTCCAGCGCACTCCACCGTGGATCATGCCCAAGCCCGACCGCGGGATTTCAGCGTTCGAACGCTGGCTGTTCAGACACCTGCCTGTTACCCAGCGCCTGGTGCGTGGCGCCTTCTACTGGGCACTGGAAGGCCGTGTGCTGGGATTTGCGCTGCATCCGCAGCTGATGAAAATGGTGCAGAAAGTCGCCCTGCGCCACCTTCGCAAACAAGTGCCGCGCCCTTCCCTGCGCAAGGCCCTGACGCCGGACTACACCATTGGCTGCAAGCGTGTGCTGATCTCCAATGACTACTACCCGGCGCTGTCGCGCAGCAATGTCGAGGTGGTGACCGACAACATCCTGCGCATCGAAGCCGACGGCGTGATCACCGCCGACGGGGTCAAGCACCCGGCCGATTGCCTGATCTTCGGCACCGGTTTCCAGGCCACCGACCCGCTGCCCCGCGACTGCATCATCGGTCGCGACGGCGTTGACCTGATGGACACCTGGCGCGACGGCGCCCACGCCTACAAGGGCACCACGGTGCCAGGCTATCCCAACCTGTTTTTGATCATCGGGCCCAACACCGGCCTGGGGCATAACTCGATGATCCTGATGATCGAGGCGCAGGTGACCTACATCCTCGACGCGCTCAGGCAGATGCAGCGCCATCGCATCGCCACGGTGGACGTCAAACCCGCAGTGGAGAGCGCCTACAACCAGCACCTGCAAGACCAGCTCAAACGCACCATCTGGAACACCGGCGGGTGCCAGAGCTGGTACCTCGACCCACGTACCGGCAAGAACACCACTCTGTGGCCCGCTTCGACATGGCGCTTCAAGCGGGTCACCCGGCAGTTCGCACTCAAGGACTATGCGGTCGACCTGTTGCCCCTCACTGCGCCGCCCCGTCCGGCCACGGCGCCCCACTCCACGGCAGAAGGCAGCCTCTCATGAAGTCATTCAACGGCCGCGTGGCGGCGATTACCGGCGCGGCATCCGGCATGGGTCGCGCATTGGCCCTGGCCCTCGCGCGTGAAGGTTGCCACCTGGCACTGGCGGACAAAAACGCCCAAGGCCTGGAGCAGACCCTGGCACTGATCAAGACCTCAACCCTGGCGCCGGTGACGATTACCACCCAGGTCCTGGATGTGGCCGACCGCCAGGCCATGGAGGCTTGGGCGGCGCGCTGCGTGGCCGAGCATGGCCAGGTCAACCTGGTGTTCAACAACGCCGGCGTGGCCCTGTCGAGTACGGTCGAAGGCGTGGACTACGCCGACCTGGAGTGGATCGTCGGCATCAACTTCTGGGGCGTGGTCCACGGCACCAAGGCGTTCCTGCCGCACCTCAAGGCCAGCGGCGACGGCCATGTGATCAACACGTCCAGCGTGTTCGGCCTGTTTGCCCAGCCCGGCATGAGCGGTTACAACGCGACCAAATTCGCCGTGCGCGGCTTTACCGAAGCCCTGCGCCAGGAGCTGGACCTGCAACGCTGCGGCGTCTCGGCCACCTGCGTGCACCCCGGCGGCATCCGCACCGATATCTGTCGCAGCAGCCGCATCGACGCGAACATGACCGGCTTCCTGATCCACAGCGAACAGCAGGCCCGCGCCGACTTCGAAAAACTCTTCATCACCGATGCCGACCAGGCCGCCAAGGTGATCCTGCAAGGCGTCCGCAAAAACAAGCGTCGCGTGCTGATTGGCCGCGACGCGTATTTCCTCGACCTGCTCGCCCGTTGCCTGCCGGCGGCCTATCAAGCGCTGGTGGTGCTGGCCAGCAAGCGCATGGCCCCCAAGCAACGCAGGCCAGTGTTTGAAACCAACGACGAGCCCCGTCTCTGAACAGGAGCACGAATCATGTTGCCGATCCGCCGCGACCTCCATTTTGCCCTGCCCGCCGAACGCATCACCGACTGGCACGAACAGGGCCCGTTCATCACGCATTTCTTCAATGCCTTGTCGCTGCTGTTCCCCCAGGGCGAACTGTTTTTCATGGACAGCGTGCGTCACTACCGCCAACGCGTCGACGATCCGGCGCTAAAGAAACAGATCCAGGGATTTATCGGCCAGGAGGCCATGCACAGCCGCGAACATGTGGCCTATAACGACCTGATGCAAGCAGCCGGGCTTCCGGCGCACACCCTGGACCGTCGGCTTAAATTCATTCTCGATCTGCAGAAGAAACACTTCGCACCGTCGTTCAACCTGGCGATCACCATTGCCCTTGAGCACTACACGGCGATGCTCGCGGAAATCCTCCTGAGTGACCCGTCGCGCTTTGGCGATTCGCTCAAGGGCTACCAGCAGATGTGGTATTGGCACGCCCTGGAAGAGACCGAACACAAGGCCGTGGCCTTTGATGTGTGGAACACGGTGATCAAACCCGGGCCCAAGCGTTACCTGCTGCGCACCGGAACCATGCTGACAACTACGGTGTTTTTCTGGCTGGTGGTGCTGGATTTTCATGTGCGGCTGTTGATTGCCGACCGCAAGGCGGGTGGGCACCTCAAAGGCTTCTGGCGCATGTTGAAATTTCTTTATGGCCCCAAGGGCGTCTTCCCACGCATGCTGCGGCCGTGGTTGCACTACTTCAAACCCGGCTTTCACCCCTGGGATCACGACAACCGTGCACGCCTGGCGGGTATCGATCGCTTGGTCGAGGAGATCGAACAAACCCAACGCGGCTACTAGACCTGCGCCATGGCCGCACGCTGGCGCACAAAGCTTTCCAACTGGTCCCCCGGCAGTGCCTTGCTGAAATACCAGCCCTGGATAATCAGCTCGGCGCCGGTGTTCAAGAAGGCCAACTGCTCGGCGGTCTCAACGCCCTCCACCACCACGCCCAGGTTCAGCGCTTCGCAGAAACGCAGCATGCCGGTCAGGACCTGGGCGCCCTTGGGATCGTGCTGCGCCACCACAAAACTGCGATCGATCTTGATGAAGTCCACCGGGAACTGGTGCAGGTAACTCAAGGCCGAAAACCCGGTGCCGAAATCATCGATATAGACCTTGGCGCCGATGCCCTGCAGTTTCTGGATGTTCTGGCGCGTGGCAGGGATATCGCTGACCAGCGCGTCTTCGGTGATCTCCACCGATACCTGGCCATGGGCCTGGGCGAGGATCTCCACCAGGCGCTCGCCGTGGGCGGCGTCGGTCAGGGTGGCGCTGGAAATATTGATGGTCATCGGCAGGGTAAAGCCGAGTTTCTGCCATTTCTGGTATTGGCGAATCGCCTGGGATGCCACCCACATATCCACGTCCGGCATCAACCGCGCCTGGGCCAGCCATTGCAGGAACTCCCACGGTGAATGCACCTTACCCTGGGCATCGCGGGCGCGCATCAGCGCTTCGCAGCCAGTACACAGCCCGGTGCGGGTCGAGACCTGGGGCTGGTATTCAAGATAGAACTCATAATCGCTGATCTGCTGGATGCGATTCAGTTCATTGGCCTGGCGCGCCAGGGCCTTGTGGGAAGCCAGGACCGGGTCCAGTTCGCGCAGCCGGCCTTTTTCTTCCAGGCCGCGGAAGGTCATGTCCAGGGACTTGAGGTACACCGTGCCACCTTCGGCAGCCTGGCGATGAATCGCGCGCACATAGGGTGCATACACCAGCGTGCCCAGGCCCAGGAGCGTCACTTGCAGCGCGACTGCCGCCAGGTCGCCATGAGTACTCAGGTAGGCATTGAGCAACACCGGTGCGGTAAACGGGACGCTGGCCACCGCCGGGGATACCCAGCCCAGTTGCACCACGGTAAGCGCCACCGTTGCGTTCAGCGCAGGCACCAGTAGAAACGGAATGAACAGACGCGGGTTGAGGATGATCGGCAGGCCGAACAGCAGGACTTCACTGACGTTGAACAGCGAGAGCGGCAAACTCGCCACGGCCACCAGGCGCATGGACTGGCTCTTGGAAAACAGCAGGATTGCGATCAACAAACACAACGCACCGCCCGAACCACCGATAAAGGCAAAGCTGCCCAACAGGCCGCCGTTCAGCACATACCTGATTGGCTCGCCCGCTGCCAACGCGGCGCCGTTGAGCACCACGGCCTGGTCCAGCACATCAAACAGCGGTTGCATGGCATAGACGCCGTGAACCCCGAAAAACCACAACAGCGAGTTCATCAGGGTGACAAACAAACCGCTGCCGTAGGGCGATTCCAGCGCATCGAGCACCTGGGGGCCCTGCAACTGCGCCACATAGGGTATCTGCAACAACAAGGACAGCGCTGCCACCAGCGCCAGGGCGGTAATGGCCCCTGGCACCACCATATTGATCGTGCCTCGCAGGTTGTGCCCCACCAGGTCTTCGTTGACCAGGCGCGTCCAGCGAAAACGGTGCAGCCAGGCCAAGGCCGGTACATTCAGCAGCGGCGAGGCAATAGCA
This sequence comes from Pseudomonas sp. Yb2C2, assembly GCF_052112325.1. NCBI lineage: Bacteria > Pseudomonadati > Pseudomonadota > Gammaproteobacteria > Pseudomonadales > Pseudomonadaceae > Pseudomonas > Pseudomonas sp. Yb2C2. The sequence continues at coordinate 34,388 of NZ_JAVAJK010000030.1, forward strand.
ATAAACAGCAGGAAGGTGGCCGATGCCCGGGGATATTCCCGCAGGATAAACGTCGCCAAGACCACATGGGCCAGGCACAGGAACGCCACCGGCAATTGCGGCAGGCGGTGCTGGATCGCCAGCATGTAGCCAATGGAGGCGGCCACCAGCCACGGGATCACCGAACTGATCTGATTGTGCAACCCCGCCAGGAAGCTCACCACCTGCGGGCTGCAGCCCAACACCCGAGCGCATTCGGACAGGATCAGAAAGGCCGCCGACACCAGCAGGCACGGCAAGATCCACAGCAGCCCTTCGCGGATCGCTCGCAACGAATCGGCACTGGCCAAAGCGGCCAGGCGCTGGGTAAAGAAAAGTTTGAACAGCGTTTGCGCCATGACCCATCCCTCTGCCCATCGCCCGCTGCCCTTGGAAAGCAGGGTCGGAAGCACCGGGGCTAACGCTACACGTCCTGGCACCGGGAGCGAAAGTCCTTTGCCATGGGTATCGGTGAATTTCCAGCAATGAGTGACAGTCAAAGCCGGGCATCTCCAATAATTTAATTTTCTGATCTGGACCGGTCCTGGAATCTGCTTCAATACCCGTTATCCGTGTTGCTTATGCACACACGGCTTGCCTCGCGCCAGAAACCGAGGCCTGGTCCCACCTGATTTGGAGCACGCCCTTGTCACCTCCCGGCGATAACCACCAGCTCGCGCTGGATCGATTCCTGAACGAACATCCCGATGTGGCTGCCGAACTGAACACCCTGAACCCACTGGCCGCTCAGGCCAAGGGTGAAACCCTGGCACAGTACCGCGCCGAACGGCTGCATGAAGCCTTCGAGGCAGAAGCAGAACGCCAGGGTTTGTTTGCCTGGGAGCTGACCCTCAGGCTGACCAGCCAGTCCCCTGCTGACTTCGAGGCGCGGCGCCTGGAAGTACACAAGGAAGTTGCCCAGATGGCCGGCTTGAGTTGGACCGAATACTGCCAACTGCATGATTTGGCTGATTGACACGCCCACTACACAAACCAGTAGCGCCGTCGTCTATTCATCGCTTCGCACAACTCCTCGACGGCAATGGTTCGGCACTCAGGGTCCAGGGCCAGCGCAGAACGCAATGCCGGCCAACACCGCCGAGGCAATTGCCGAGGCCTGGACAATGGCTGATCCGACTGATGCTCGCCGGGGCGCCGTCCCTGGGCGAGCTCATAGATTACGCAGGCGGCGCCATACAAGTCGGCCCTGGCGGAGATGTTTCCCCCGGCCACCAGTTCCGGCGCCGCATACCCGGGCGTCCAAGCCTTAAAGCGACTGCGACTCAAGGTGGGCAGCCCCGCAGCCTGCTCCGCCTCGGCATGGCCCAGGCCGAAATCGAACAGCCGCACTCCCTGCTCGCCCAGCATGATATTGGCCGGTTTCACATCGCCATGCAGAACGCCCTGCCTGTGGGCATAAGCCAGTGCATCCAACAGTTGCAGGGCGATGGGTTGCAACTCCCGCCACGGCAATCCATACGGGCACTCCGAGAGGATGCGGTCAAGGGTCCTGCCCTGCAGCAATTCCATGGTGAAGAACGCAACCTGACGCGGAGTATCGACCTCGAAAGCGTACGTTCTGACCACGTGATCGTGCCGCAGGCTCCGGGTCAGGGCAAACTCGCTGTACAGCAATACATGGCCGTCGGAAGATTCGGCAAGCGTATCGCCCAACAACTTGAGAGCCACCCACGCGTTGGGCTCGCCGAACGCCTCGTGCAGCATATCCCTGGCTCGGTAGACCACTCCCATGCCACCGCTGCCCAATAGCCGATCCAGCTGATAGCGCCCCGCAAGCAGTTTCGGCGGGCCGGCGACCTCGCTCATGGCTGGACTACCACGGCCGTCAGGTCATCCTGGGCCGCCCCCCGTAGCACGTCGGAAAACAACCGATCCACTACCTGGCGGGGCGGCCCCACACTCAGGGCGCTGCCCAACTCGCCATGGCTGAGCCCCTGATACAAACCATCGCTGCACAATAAAAACACATCCCCAGGTTGGGTAATGAACTCCAGCACCGCCAGGCTCAATGGCTGCCGACCACCAATGGCACGGGTCAGCGCCCTGGCATCCGGATGCGCCAGGGCCTGTTCCAGGCTCAACTGCTGCTTGTCCATCAGTTGCTGCCACAGGGAATGGTCCCGCGACAGTTGGTACAAACGTCGTCCCCGCCAAAGATAGCAACGGCTGTCCCCGACCCAGATGCAGGCTGCGCGATTACCCTCCAGCAGCAACGCAACCACGGTGCTGCCCATGATGCCGTGGGCAGCTTGTTCCGTCGTGGCTTGCCCCATTTGACGGTCGAGCCATCGCAAGCAGCGGCGTATGGCATCGATCCGCTCGTCAAAGCTGCCTTGGTCGGGCAACGAAGCCAGGCTGCTGATGACCCAGTGGCTGGCCAAATCCCCAGCCAAATGCCCACCCATTCCGTCCGCTACCGCCCAACAACCGCGCCGGGGGCAGTCGAGGAACGCATCCTCATTGCGCGCGCGTGTCTTGCCTCGCGCCGTTCGCCCGGCGCTGCACCCATCGGCATGCACATGCCTCACAGTTGCTCCGGCAAACGGAAGGTGCGCCAGTTCGCCATCTGAAAAGGACCAGGGTTGCGATGGCTGTTGAGCAGGAAGGTGGCACGCGTGCCAGCGAGCTCAGCCTTGAGCAGCCGAGAACCCCGGCCACTCCCAGGCTCACTTTGCATCAGCTCGAAAAACCGGAACAACGACCAGGGACCAGCGTTTTTTTCCATACCCAGCGGCCGCTCCGCCCCCCGCTCCAGCACCAGGCTGCTACGGCCATCGTCCGCCTCGCCTGGCCACTGGAAAGCCATGGGCACGATCGGGCCATGGCGGTATTCAAGGTGTTGATCACCAATGCTCAGGATCGCTCGGCTAACCGCCTGGTCCAGGCTATAGGGGGCCAGCGTGAAGCGAACCGCCCACTCCCCCTGGTCCTCAGTAAAAAACCCCTGGCGAATCACCTGGGCCTTCGTCAGCTGGTCCAGCAATGAGCGCGACAGCGCCAGGCTACGGCCATCCAGGCCGCGTAGACGATAGCGACCGGACTCGGCACTGACAAAGGCCCGCAGGTAGCTTTCATAAAAGCGCGCCATGCCACCCCGCGGCTTGAAAAAGTCCTGGAAATCGCCAAGGGCAACATCACTCTCGGACCGTGGGGTGAATGGGTACCGACGCTGGATCGCCTTGGCGTAAAAGCCATAGACCTCACTTTGGTAACGCTGATTTATATACACATAGGCATCATCGAGCAGCAGCCGCCAACTGTCATCGGCAATGCCTTCAAACCACCCCTTGACCGGCAACGGCAGGCGCCCGGCAGCATCCCGCAGATTCCCCAGCAATGGCTGCTGCCCTTCCATTCGTTGCCTGGCCATCATGAATGCCGCCTGCCCTGGGGTAGCTTCGCGGTTAAGGGCCGCCAGTTGCAGATGCCATTCATCGAGCAGCCGCAACGCCTGCGTCAGTTCAGCTCCAGGGTTCTGATCCGCGTCCAGCAATTGGTGCAGGTGCTCGAACCGACGCTGCAGTGCACGCCGGGCAGAATCAGGCTTTGCCTGCCCATGCAACGGGCTGGACAACACGCTGGAAGCGCTGGTCTCGAGCTCGCCGGCGGGCGGGCTCAAGGCCTCAAGGGGGTCGTTGGTCGACAGCAGGCGTGTGTTTTCCCGAACCTGTCGCAACAGCTGCACCAACGGCGACTGCGCTGACGCCAGGCTGGCAAGCCCGTCAGCATGCTGGCTCAGGCTGTCACTTTCCTGCAGGCGCACCTGGCCGATGGCTTGGCTCCAGGTGTCGGCGTACTCACTGAAATAACGCTGCTCGAGCTCCAGCATCAATTGGCGCAAATCCAGGCTGCTGAGGTCTGCGTCCTCCCCAAGTACCCAGTTGTCCTGAGCAATGGCATTCACCAGCCGAGAGCCCTGCCTTTCGAAATACTGCACATACCGCCGGGTATAGAAGCCGGGGATGGGCTGCTCGATCGCTGCGAACCCCCTCCCCTCGGCCAGGCGCAAGGGCTCAAGGTCACGCGCCTGGTCACGCAGCGCCCGATAGACCACGCCCGCCAACGATTCGCCGCGCAGTTCCTGGCGGGCCTCGGCGACCAGCTCAACGTTCAAGGGCATCGCAAAGGGGCGCTCAAGCAGCCGTGCAAAATGTGCATTCAATCGTTTCTGCACCGAAGCATCACCGGCATAGCGCACAGCCCAATGAACGGCCACGCGTTGCGCCAGCCAAACCTTATCGCGCCGCTCGCGAAGACTGAGCATCAGGTAAGCCCGCAGGATGTCCAAAAGCCCCTCGCGGTCGCCAAGGCTGGCCCGTACCTGTTCTTCAAGCATCGTAGATACCAGCGGCAACAACTGCTGGTGCAGCAAGTCTTCATAGGCACTGACCAACAGTGGCCGACTCGCCTCCCCTTGATACAAGCCGCCCCGCTCCACCGCACGGGCATCCGCCAACGCTGGAAACACTTGGGTCGCAGCCAGGCGGTCGTCCAGCACACGCAGGAGCACCAGGGTATCGTCCAGACCGGGTGACGCGGGCGGCTGTGGCTTGAGCAGTTGCGCCAGTTGCACCAGCCGCTGGTGATTGATCGAATAACTGTGTGCCCACAGCCACCCCGCCGCGACAATGACCAGGGAGGCGGCCAACGCCAGCAACCCTTGGTGTCGACGGATACGCTGTCGTTCCGGAGTTTGCAGCCCGGCGAGATTGGCCTCGGCAAAAATCACCCGGTTGAACAGGCCCTGGACGAAGTAGGAACGCCTGTCGGCAGTCTGCGCACTCGTCAGGTAAAAGCCACGCAATCCGTTAATACGCTGAAAGCGATGAGAGGAGAACGCAGACTCCACAAACAGGCACAAACGTTCACCGATTTGCGCAGCCTGCCGAGGAAAATCGAGCATCAGCCCGCGACGTTCGATATCGCGTTCCTGATGCAAACGCGCAATCAGCTCTGCTCCAAGGCGTTGCAGAAACGCCTCAAACGCTTCGCGAACCTGGGTGATCGCGGTACCGGCCGGACCTGTTGCCACGGGTTCTCCGAGCAGGGCTTCGGCGCCGTCGCCCTGGGACGCATCAAAGAACTCGACAAAGCCCGGCAACCGGTCAGCCTGGGTCAATACCAGATAGATCGGCACATCCACATGCAGCATCTGCTGTACGTCCTGCAACCGGGTGTGCACGTGGCGCGCATGCAGGTCCAGGTCGCGATCATTGCTGCCAAGCAGCGTCTCCACCGCCAGCGTCACCACCACGCCATTGAGCGGGCGAGCCCTGCGCCGCAATCTGAGCTGGTCCAGAAACGTCGCCCAACCGGCCCCATCCACGGCACTGTCGGGTTGGGCCAGGTAGCGCCCTGCGCTCTCGACAAGGACAGCTTCGTCGGCGAGATACCAATCAAAATACTGGGTTGCGCCCGGTGCCATCGCTTCCTCCCGATCCAGTGGGAACTGCGATCCGCAGGCGGCCAGCAGACAGGTTCTGCCGCTGCCCTGCTGGCCGAGCAACAGATACCACGGCAAGTCGTTGCGCCAACGCTCATTGCGCTCGCCATAACGACGGGAGGTTTTCAGTGTGTGCAACGCCTCCTTGAAACGCCCCCGCACCTGCCTCCGCTCTTCGTCAATCAACCCCTTGCGTTGGTGGCGCTCCTGGTGCTCGCGCCGATTCAATCGTGCGGTACGGCGTGAGTCGACCATGACCATCGCTAACCCCCACAGCAGGAATAACCCGCTTATGGTCAACAGACGAGCTGGAGCGCCCTGCCAGAAACGATGGTCGTCCACCGCCAGCAATGGCCCGAAAAACCACACCAGCAACGCGCTGGCGAACACCACAAACAGGCTCCAGACCCAAGTCTTGCGCAGCGCCGTGCCCACGCCCTTGAAGAATGCGTTCATTCATTGCTCCCAGCGTTACAACGGCGACCGTGTCTGATCCGACGCCAAAGATTGAAAAGGTTGCAGCACCGCCATGCGTTCATTGCCCAATGCCCAGGCAAAGCCCAGGTACATGGCCAGCAAACAGGCGAGCGTGAAGACGACGACCCCGGCAGGGGAAAAGATGCGCAGCCCGGCACCCGGTGCCTGTGCTGCGGCAGCGGGCACAGACATCGGCGGGCGCTCACCGCGCACATGCCGGATCTGTCGATACAAGCCATCTCGTACCGCTTCCAACTGCGGCCCGCCCCGCTCCATGACGCGGTATTTACCTTCAAACCCCAGTGACAGGCACAGGTACATCAACTCCAGCATTGCCAGTTGCTTGACGGGGTCGCGGGATAAGCGCTCCAGCAGTTGGAAGAATTTTTCGCCACCGAAGGTTTCGTTGTGAAAGCGGCTCAACAGGCTGGATTTCGACCAGTCACTGCGACTGCCCCACGGGGTAGTGACCACGGCTTCGTCAATAACGCTGCACAGCACATAGCGCGCCGACATGACCTGCCTGTCCTCTGCACCCTGGTGCAAGGCATACGCTTCAAACGCCGTGATCCCCGACGACAACCGATCATTGAGGGCCTGCAAGCTTTCCCGGCCGGAACTGCGCTTGAGTCGAACGACCTGCGACAAGAGTTCCCAGGCGGCGGCCACCAGGACGTTGGGCCCGATCTTGAAACTCTGTGCCCCTTGCAGGCTGGCGGTGTAGATCATCCGGTCTTCCAACCGTTCGAAGCGCGGTGGCGATGGGAAGTCCGTCACCGGCGCCCCTGCGGGCGCGCGACCATCGAGGTCAAGCAGGATAGTTTTTTCGTCCTGCGGGTATTCGCTGTCCATTGTCATGGCATTCAGTTCCTGATGGCCCAGAAATTGAGTTTGAGTTCGGCAAACTCGCCACTGGCGTGGAAGGCAAAACCGCCCGATTGCTCCAGCTGCGTGATATCACGGGCACTGAGTTCGAGCATGAAATAGGTCTTGCCGGCATGGAACGGGATCTGTCGGGGCGCCACCGGCAGTGGCTTGACCTTGATGCCGGCCAGATGCAGATTGACCAGCTCGCGGATGCGCTCCACGGAGCCGATTTTCAAGTGCGCCGGAAGGCGGTGGCGCAGCTCCTCCGAATCGCACTGGGCAGTTGCCGCCAGAATGAATGTTGCGCTACCCAGCAGTTTGAGATCACTCACCGGACAGACCAGCACACCATACTGTCGCGGCTCCAACGGGAGCTCAGTGGCGTGTTGTTCCAGCACCAACGACAGCACGGTGCGAATGCCTTCCATCAACCCACGAAAACTCGCCCCCTGCTCACCATGCTGGTAACGAGTCTCCAGTTGCGCGCGTTTGTTGTCGGTGGCGAACGTCGACAACTCGCCGAGGATCGACAACAACTGCCTGTACAACACCTCCGGACGTACCTGGCTCTGACTCAGGAAGTGACGCAACACCAACTCGGTTCGATTGATCAGCTGCAGCATCAGGAAATCGCCGACCTGGGCCCCCTCCGATCCACCACCTCCCCGGATCCTCGCGGCGATCGCATCGCCTCGGGTGCCCAGCAGACTCAGCACTTCCTTGATACATGACGCGACATAGCCTGAGCCCTGCACATGGATAAACGCCGGTACGAAATCCGCGTCCAGCCGCACGCCGCCCTCGCGAGTCGAATCCAGCACCCGGGCAACCTGGAGTTTCACCTGCAACGTGTCACTGGTTTGCTCCCCTAACAGCAATCGCAGGTCCGGGCGTGCACAGTTGATCCGGCAAAGGGAATCAAAGCCAGCATTCGAATCAGTGATCTCCGCTTCGCAGCTTACGTAGCGCGCCAGCACATCACTGTGCTCCTGCTGGCGCACTTCAACCTGATTGCCGATGGCCAACGGCAACGCCAGGTAAATGGCTTGCCCACTGGTGTGGGCAGGAACCTGCAACACCAGTGGCTCCATTACGCTGCTCAGCTCGAACAAGCTGCCATCGGGAAATACACCGCTGGCCTGGTTGACGACTACCTTACCCAGGTTGAGGTACTGCACGTCGACGTCAAGGGTCAGGAATCCCCAACCATCAATGCCCAGCAAACGGGTACGGTTGAGTTGCTGGTGGTAGTAACGGTCGTTGTGCTGCAAGTGTTGGGGGCGCAGCAGCATGCCCTCCTGCCACACGACTTTATGAACCTGCATGTCTATCCTCCGACCTCCGGGCTTGAGGGGTAAAGACGCGAACCCCGGACTCGTCGAGCATCAGCTCGACACGCGTCAGGCGCTGCCGGGCGACGGGCAGCACAAGCCGCCATTGCACATGGGGCAGGTCCCGGTAGGCAGCCACCACCCCGACATAACGACTCTGTGGTTCGACACTGAGCTTCAGCGCCAACCGCTCACCGGGGCGCAGCTCCAACTCCTCGCTGTTGACCCAGTCCTTGGGCAGCGCCTGCTCCGCGCGGCTATAGAGGGTGAAGAAATCAGCGTTTTCGAAAGCCACCGGGTGCCGCAGCTCCAGCAGGCGCACCACGATGGGAGACGGGCGACCGTGAAGATCGCGGTTGACGCCTTCGCTGGCGCTCAACGCCAGGTCCAGCTTGGTCAGGGTTGAATACGGTGAGACGCTGGCACACCCGGTCAGCAAGCCGAGTACAAACAGCATTGACAGAACGGCAGCTCGATACATGACAGTCATCCCGGATAAGCCGCATGCAGCGTGGCGACCAGGCGCACCTGCTCCGCGTAGGCTTTGGAAAATTCGTTACGCAACAGCTGCTCGCCCAAGGGTTGCTCGTCGATAAGGTGTCGGTAATGGCGCTGGTAGGCCCGCCAGTGGGCTCCATCGGTAGAGAACCTGGCCGGCATGTCCTGGCGCTCGAAGCACAGCAATAGATGGCTTGGTGCAAATGCCTCCACAGCGCCACGTATTGCAGCACGGCAAGCCACGACCAAGGCCAGCTGGTGGATTTGCATTTCCCGGAATGCCTGGGCGACCGCTACCTCTGCAGGCAGCGGGCCCGGCTCAGCGAGGCCCAACAGTGAGGCCAGGGCAGACGGGGTATCGGTGCAATCCTTCAAGGGGTTGTGACTCTTAATGGCAGGCACGGTCCAACCGAGGTTCAACTCGCCGTTCAGCTCATCGCGAGTACGCAGACTCTGCTGCAGCCCTTCGATGGTTTGCCTGAACAGGCCAGCCACCTTGATCGCCAGGGCTTCGCATGCCTGGGTATCGAGCGTATCCAGGGGCACGCCCATCGCGTCCGCGAACTGCGACCAGAATGGGGCACGACTGGCTGCAGTCACCTGGGCGGGTTGAGTCGAGGCCTCTTCCGTTACTGGCTCGGCCCATCTCGGCACGATCAAGTGATCCCGTTCCAGGGGGCAGTGGGACAGTGCGCAGGCCGCCCTCGCAGCCGAGAGTTTCAGCGCCTCCGGATCCCCGGGTGAGCTGCCATGCACCTGCTCGGTATCGAGTGCGTGCAAGGGGTCAAGCACCAAAAACGCGTCATCCGGAATCGTATCGTTGCCGAAAAACATCTGCCGGCCATTTTGTCTCCCGGGCGCCACAAGTCGTGCACGGATATCCACTGGCCCCAGTTGGTAGACATCACCCTCGCTGATCAGTCGTGCCTGCCCCTTGCACAAACGCTCCGCGCTGCCCGACACGCCAATGCCATTGCTGCTGATGTCGGTAAAAAAATACTGGCCATCCCGGTAACTGACCAGGCCATGATGACTGGAGAGCAAGCGACTGGCGTCGGGGATGACCCAGTCACAGCCGATCCCGCGGCCGATCACGCCGCCGACGCCGTCGAATGTCTTACAGGATGCAGGCTCACCGCTTCCGGTATTGCACACCTCTAACACTAGTTGCATGACAAGGCTCCGCTGTTCAATCGCTGCGACGTGTCGCCTGGGGGTCACCCAGCGGACGGTAGTCAGCGTCATCAAAAACGTAATTGGCGTTGCAGCCGCTCAACAAGCACAGGACAAGCCCCCAGGCTTTCCAAGTACGAAGTGGCATCAGGTATCTCCAATGAAAGTAAGGCCGGCGGCGAAGAGTGGAAGCCATATGTGCACCATTCAGCATCCCCCTCGGACATCGCCGCCAGGGATGTTCAAGCGTGTAAGTCGGTAAAGCAGGGTGCGGCGTGCGAGCCCCAACTCACGTGCCGTACGGGTCCGGTTGCCACGGTTCTTGTGCAGGCAGTCGATCAGGAATACCCGTTCAACCCGCTCCAGGCGCTGGCGCAACGTCGCGCCGACGGCTGCAGGGGTCGACCCGGGCGCCAGGGACAGGTGTTCAGGCAGCACCACTGCGTCGTCACACAGCAGTACCGCGCGCTCCACCAGACATTTGAGTTCACGGACATTCCCGGGAAAAGCGTGGCACGACAGTTGATCCAAGGCCGCAGCAGACCACTCCACCGGCGAGAGCCCCAGCGCAGCGCAGGCCGATTGCGAGAACTGTCGCGCCAACAGCAGCACATCTGCGTCGCGTTCGCGCAAGGCCGGCAATTCGATCGGGAACTGCGCCAGTCGGTAGTACAGGTCCTCGCGAAAACTACCCTCCGCCACCATTGCAGCCAGATCACGATGGGTCGCTGCGATAATTCGCACATCGACCTTATGGGCCGCATCGGCTCCCAACGGGCGAACCTCGCCTTCCTGCAACACCCGCAGCAGCTTGGCCTGGAGTGACAGCGGCATATCGCCGATTTCGTCGAGGAGCAACGTGCCGCCATCGGCGGCGTCAAATAGCCCCGCATGGTTACGTTCGGCGCCTGTAAAGGCGCCCCTGCGATAACCGAATAGCTCGCTCTCCAGCAGACCCTCGGGAAAGGCCGCACAGTTCTGCACCACAAAGGCTTTGCTACGGCGCGCCCCGGCAGCATGGATGGCCCGTGCCACCACCTCCTTGCCGGTTCCGGTCTCCCCGCGCAGCAGCACCGTGCAGGGCGCATTCAGCACCTTGCCGATCAGCCGGTAGGTTTCTTCCATGGCTGCGCTGTTGCCGATCAGCCCATACTTCATACGCGCCGAGGGTAGACAAGGCCTGGCCTGGGAGCCGTTGTGCGGCGGACGCACACGTCGCAACAGCGCCAGTTGACTCAAGGCGAAGCTTGCCAGTTGGCTTAACGATGGTCCGTAGTCCAGGAGCAATTTCGGCCGCTGGCTGGCGCACAGCAATAGACCGGCAACGGCCTTGTGGCGACCGAACAGCGGCAGGCATATCAACGAGTGCCAGGGCGTAGCTGTCGCGGGTAGAAAACCGCTTTCGTACACACTGTCGTCCAGGTTCTCCACGCTCAGGATGCTGGGATGGCCGAGCACGTGACGCAACAGTTGCTGATGCTGAAAGTCGGCGCCGCAAGCACCCTCGCCGAGGGGCAATGCGCCAGGCAAATACTGGGCAATCAAGTCGAGCCGACCCGTGACCTCGTCCCGCCAATATAACTGGCCGAGTTCGCATTCACTCAGTTGCGCAGCCGCGGCAACACACAGGCCTGGCAGCGTTGTCTCGTCACCCTCGATGCCCATTCGGGTGAACCAGGCCAACAACGTCTCGGCGTATGCCAGGGGCTGGGGTAAAGGGGCAAGCACATCGTTCATCATTGGCTGAACTCACAGATCGGCAGCCCGTCACCATCCAGGCAGGCGTGGGCCCGCGACAGCGGCTCACCCGTCGCCACCGCCCCAAGCAGTCGATCGACCATCTGCGGCAACAGGTGGATCTCGATCCATTGGTCGATGTACCGCGCTCCGCTGTCGCTATGGACGCACCGCTCAGCCATATGCGTGACCAGTTCGGTCGTATAGCTCAAGGCCAGCTTGCGGGACTGCAACCTTCGCCCAAGACGGTCAAGCTTGAGTCTTGCCAGGTCATGCAACACAGCGCCCATCAACGGGTAATAGGGCACGACTCGCATGCGGGCGAGCAGTGCCGGTTTGAAATAGTCGCGCAGCAGAGGGTGAATTGCGTCCTGCAGCACCTGGGTGCCAGGTCGTCGGCCGCCTGCACATAAGTCGATAATGCAATCGCTGCCCAGGTTGGAAGTCATCAGGATCAGCGTATTGCGAAAATCGATTTCCCGGCCTTCGCCATCATTGACCAGCCCCTTGTCGAAGATCTGATAGAACAGGTTCAACACCTCCGGGTCGGCCTTTTCGACTTCGTCGAGCAGCACCACCGAATAGGGGCGCCGGCGCACGGCTTCCGTCAGCACCCCGCCCTCTCCATAGCCGACATAACCGGGAGGTGCGCCAATCAGCCGAGACAGGGCGTGTTTTTCCTGAAACTCCGACATGTTGAGGGTGGTGACAAAACGTTCGCCGCCATACAGCAAATCACCCAGGGCCAGCGCCGTTTCGGTCTTGCCCACACCACTTGGGCCCACCAACAGAAACACACCGACCGGCGCATCGGCCTTGTTCAGTCCGGCAGCCACCGCGCGCAGGTTGCGGTCAAGCGCCTGTATGGCAGGTTCCTGGCCGAGAATGCGCGACCGCAGCGCATCGGCAACCCCCAGCACCGATGCACTGTGCTCAAGGGACAGTTGTTCAACCGGAATGCCCGTCCAGGTACTGATGACCTCTGCCACCAGGCGAGGGCATACGCGCACCGGCTCCTCCAGTGCGCGCTGTGCAAGCCAGCGCTGCTGCCGATGTTGACGTTCGCTCTCGACAGCCGCCAAGCGCAGGCCCAGCGCTTGCGCAGACTGCTCATCAACTGGCAGCCCCGCATCCCTGTCTCGATTCAGTGCCTCGCGCTGGCGCGAGCCTTCAGCCTGTTCGGTACACAGGCGTTCCAATGCCTCGGGCACCGTCAACTGGTTGATGCGCGCACGTGCGCAGGCGGTGTCCAGCACATCCACGGCCTTATCGGGCAACTGACGCCCTGCCAGGTAGCGGGCGCTCATCTGCGCCGCCGCGACGACGGCATCGTCACGTATATGCACGCCATGGCTGGATTCGTAGGCCGGGACCAGCCCGCGCAGGATCGAAGTCGCCTGTTCAACGCTGGGCTCGCCAACCAGCACAGGCTGGAAACGCCGCGCCAAGGCCGGGTCTTTTTCAAAGTATTTCTTGTATTCGCCCCAAGTCGTAGCCGCGACGGTCCGCAACTCACCGCGGGCCAGGGCCGGCTTGAGCAGGTTGGCGGCATCGCCGGCCCCCGCCCCCACCAGGGTATGCGCTTCATCGATAAACAGAATCACCGGTGTCGGCGCGGCATTCACCTCGTCAATCACGCCGTTGAGACGCCGCTCGAACTCGCCCTTGATGCTGGCACCGGCTTGCAGCAGTGCCATGTCCAGGGTCAGCACACGCACACCCTTGAGTGGCTCCGGCACCTGCGTGCTGGCGATGCGCAGGGCAAGGCCTTCGACAACCGCGGTCTTGCCCACCCCGGCCTCGCCGACAAGGATCGGATTGTTCTTGCGCCGCCGCATAAGGATGTCGATCAGTTGGCGGATCTCACCCTCGCGACACAGCACCGGGTCGATACGCCCTTCCTGGGCCTGGCGTGTCAGATCATGGGTAAAGCGCGCCAGCAGTGACTCGCCGCCTGCTGCCGGGCAGATGTCAGGCCCCTGGTCCAGCACAAACCCGTGTATACGCTGTGCATCCAAACGGCTCAACAACGCGTGATAGCCGGTGCCTGCGTGCTGCAGCGGGTGGCGCAACAACGCCAGTAACAGTGCACCGTGGTCCACGACGCTCTGGCGCAACTCCAGATGGGCAACCATCAACGCCTGTTGTAACCACTGCACGAGGGCCGGGGCGAACACCGGATTACGCGTGGCACTTGCCTGCCCCTTGGGCTGCAGCGTTGCTTGCAGCGTCTGCGCCTCGATCCCGGCGTCGGCCAAGGCTCGTATCAAAAGCCCCCTGGGACGTTCCAGCTGGGTCAGTAGCAGGTCTTCCACCAGGACCTCCCTGCCACCTCGCGTCACGCAACGTTCGGCCGAGCGCTCCAGGTCCTGACGGACTGCGGGCGTCAATGTCAGGATCAGCTGTTGCAGGTCTACATTCATCATGATCATTGTTCCCTAGTGAGCATTGCTGGCCACGATGACCGCACCATCGGCGCACTCGTGTGCCAGCCAAGTGGTCCACCCCAGCCTGCAGACATTGTGTTCACCCACGTGCAACGGCCTGATCGCCTCCTTGGCCAGCACCAGCCGCAGGTCATGCTCCAGCGGGTCTCGTGCAGCCAGTCGCACCAACGAACACAGCAGTGGATACTCCGACCCCGTCGGCAAGAAACCATGGAAGCGCTGCCAATCCAGATCCTGTATATGCACCCGGAACTTACCGTTGCAGTCGGTGATCCGGCTTCCCAGTACCTGGTCGAAGCCCAACAGGCTGTTGGCACAGCCAAGCTGGTTCAACTGCGGGGGAGCAATGGCAACCGTGCGTTCCACCCATTGCTCTATAAACACGCGCTCATGCTCGAAGTAGTAGCGCAGCACTGTCTCGATCACCGCCGCCGAGTGCGCCCGCAGGCCAAGCAACCCCAGGTAGGGCAACAGTCGCTTGCAGTCCAACTGCGCAGTGGTACGGATGCGCTGGCCCCTCAACCCGATCAACGCAAACATCTGCTCGGAAAAAGCATCACGCGCCTGCGCCTGGAAACACGCCTGGTAGCGGTATTTGCGCCAGATCGGCAGCATCAGCCGTTGCAGACGATGGTGAAACAGGTCCAGGAAGTCTCGAGTCGCGGGGCCGCCCGCTCCATCGGCACACGCCTGCTCACCGTAAAAGGCCGGCAAGGGTGAACCTGCGCCACAGAGGCCCAGGACATTGAGGCGAAGACGCGCACGCAATTGATCGTGTTCAACAAAAAACTCCAACCGGTCAATATCGTGACCGGGAAAACCAAGACCCGGGTTGGCCTGAAACTCCAGCCGCTCATAGAGTGCGTTGTCATCCAGTAGCGGATGGGCATCGCGCAGGCGCTTGATCACCTGCGAAATCGCCTGGAACAGCGAATATTCACGGATGGCACGGCACAGTTGCTTCAAAGCAGGGGCTGCTGCCCCATCTGAGGTGGCCATAGGTACACATCTCCTTGTGTGCTGATGACACGCAGCTCGTGGTAGGCATTAAGGCTGGCATAAAGCGCGAAGAACTCGTTGAGCACCGAGGCGAACAAAAACGCTTCGCCCGCCCCCAGAAAACCTTGGGAATCAATGCTCAGGTCGACCCGCAACCCTCGAATCGGCATGCCCCGGTGCAAGCGGTCGACGGCCGTATGGCTGATGGATCGCAAGGCCCCCAGCCTTCTCTGGCTGACCTTTTTCGCTTGCAGATCGTGGTAACGCGGCACGTCATAGGTTTCGAGGACCACCTTCAAGACATTGATGTCGCTCAGTGACAAATAGTTGAGCGACATGTTGCTGATAAGTCGCCAGAGAAAGTCCTGGTCCAGGGGCGGTGCAAAACTCGCAGTCGGCGCGCAGATATTGCGAAATGACAAGCCCTCCGGTGTCTGCTCACAGGGCTGATTGATCTCCCCTGCCTGCAATTGCCGAGGCAGGTTGTGATTGGTGCATGTCAGTTCGATCGACAGCGTTTCCTGGGTATGCCCCCGCCCGTTTCCGAACCCCAGCCAGGTATCGAGCCCGGCATGATGCGCCGAAGCACGCTGACGAATGCTGTAGCTGGTGGGCGCTGCCGATGCATCGATAACGCCGTCGTGCTCAAAGGATTCAAATGGTACGTACGCCTGATACCCCAGCCCGCCAGGGCGCCAGCCCGTGACCTTGTCGACGGAAAATACACAGGCGTTTGCGCGCGCATATTCCCCCAGGAATCAACAGGTATTCGTCCTGCTTGCCATCCAGGCGAATCGGCACCGCATCATGTTTGAACAGGTTGACGATGGGCGTGCAGTACAGCCTCACGTTGTCCAGCGTGGGGCATCCGGTTGCCTGGCACCGGGTGCGTAACTTGAAGCACAGCCTGACGCTGCAGATTTGCTTGAGTACGTCCTGGGGCAACCGCTGCAACGCATCCAGGCCACGCACATCGACGAACAGGTACTTTTCAGGAAAGGCGAAATACTCCTGCAGATGGCGGTATCCACGAAAGGTATTCTGCGGATAAGGCATCAGCGCATGCTCCTCCGCGAACCCCACCGGACTGACCTGATCGCCACCCAATCGCAACAGCAGGGGCTGGCCATCAGCCCCGCTGACCGCAAGCCCATCACCGCCCAATGGCAGCAACTCGATACCCTCAACCTCGCGCAACAGGCTCAGGTACAACGCTTGACTGATGTAGCGGTCTCCCGACAAATGCAGGCGCAATTGATCGAACGCACATTCGCTGAAATTGCCTTCGCCGCCCATGTCCAGGCGCAGGCTCAGCAACGCCTGCTCTCCCTGGACGCAGTACTCCAGCGCGCTCAGTTGCAGCGGCAAGATGCAGGTGGCGTAGCAGGTTCGAAAACGACAGCGCTCACCATTGACCGCAGCGCTTTCGACCGGTGTATCCCGTGCGACCATCACACCGGGCCCCGCATGTTTCAACGGATCGAACTGCAGGATACTGAACGCCGGTATGGGCCGCATGTAGTTGGGCCACAGCAGATGCATCAAGGAATGAGTCAGCTCAGGCAACTCGTCATCCAGCTTCTGGCGCAGGCGACCGGTGAGGAAAGCAAAGCCTTCCAGCAGTCTTTCCACATCCGGATCCTGACCGGCCTCCCCTAAAAAGGGCGCAAGAGCAGGATTGCGCTCGGAAAAGCGCCGCCCGAGCTGTCGCAACGCACTGAGTTCGCTCTGGTAATAGTGGTTAAAGGACATCAGGCAAGACCTCAACCTGTCCAGCATCCTGCAGGCGCGCGGTGAACACCACGGGCTGCGTCACACCGTCAACGCAGAGCGTGGCGTCAATGGCAAACGCCAGCGCCAGAGGATCGTCACCACAAGGCAACGCCCTCACGTGCGTATCCTTCAAGCGGGGCTCATAGGCCCGGATAAACCGCTCGATCAACAAGCGCGACTGGCTCAATGACTCATGCAGACTCTGGCTCGTGTCATTGAGATCCGGCATACCGTAATCCTCCAGTGTCTGCACACTGCCAGCGCGGATGCTGAGCATCTTTCCCAGATGAGCTGCGACGGACGTCACTGCACATGATGATTTCGCGGCCGGACTTTCAAGTCGCTCGAAGAGGCTTTGGTTACGGGTCATCCCTTGGCCCCTGCTCATTCTTTGTCGAGCTTGCCAACCAGGGACAGGGTGAAATCCGCCCCCATGTATTTGAAGTGCGGTCGCACACTCAGGTTGACGCGGTACCAGCCAGGCTCGCCCTCGACATCACTGACAACGATACGTGCCGCCCGCAATGGCCGCCGCCCACGCACTTCGGCACTGGGGTTTTCCTGGTCTGCCACGTACTGGCGAATCCACTTGTTGAGCTCCAGCTCCAGGTCAGTACGCTCCTTCCACGAGCCCAGTTGCTCCCGTTGCAGAACCTTGAGGTAATGGGCCAGGCGGTTGACCACCATCATGTAGGGCAACTGAGTGCCCAGGCGGTAATTCAGCTCGGCCTCCTTGCCCTCGGCACTGATGCCGAAACGCTTGGGCTGTTGCACCGAGCTGGCGGAGAAAAACGCGGCATTGTCACTGCCCTTGCGCATCGTCAAGGCAATGAAACCCTCTTGCGCCAGTTCGTATTCGCGACGGTCGGATACCAGCACTTCAGTGGGAATCTTGGTTTCGATTTCGCCCATGCTGTGGAAGTGATGCAAGGGCAAGTCCTCCACTGTGCCGCCGCTTTGCGGACCGATAATGTTCGGGCACCAACGAAACCGCGCAAAACTGTCGGTCAATCGTGTGGCAAAGGCGTAGGCGGTATTACCCCAAAGGTAGTGCTCGTGGCTGTTCACCACGGTTTCCCGGTAGGCGAAGGTCTTGACCGGACATTCAAGGGGATCGTAAGGCGTGCGCAGCAGGAATCGCGGCACCGTCAGCCCGATATAACGGGCATCTTCGCTCTGGCGAAAGCTATGCCATTTGGCGAACTGCGGACCTTCGAAATGATCCCTGAGATCCTTCAAGTCAGGTAGATCGGTGAAGCTTTCCAAGCCGAAAAAAGTCGGCCCGGCGGCCGCGATAAACGGTGCATGGGCCATGCAGGCGACCTTGGAAGCGTATTGCATCAGCTTCACATCGGGGGCGCTGGGGGAAAGAAAGAAGTCAGCGATGATTGCGCCCACAGGTTGACCGCCGAACTGACCGTACTCCGCACTGTAGACGTGCTTATAGAGCCCGGACTGGATCACCTCGGGTGAGTCTTCGAAGTCATCCAACAGGTCTTGCCGAGAGACATTCAGCAGTTCGATCTTGATGTTTTCTCTAAAGTTGGTGCGCTCGACCAACAACTGCAGGCCTTTCCATGAGGATTCCAGGGCCTGGAAGCGCGGGTGGTGCAGAATCTCATCCATTTGCCGACCGAGCTTCTCGTCAATCTCCGCAATCATCCGGTCAACCAGGTGTTTCTTGACCGGTTCCCCGCTGTTCTGCGGCTTGATCAGCTCTTCGATAAATGCCGAGACGCCACGCCTGGCTATGCCGTAGGCCTCATCATCCGCACTCAACAGAGTCTGGGCGATGATGTTGTCGAGAATGCTGTGCTCGTCAGTGATGAGTACGGGTATCGAGGTGTGTTGAGTCGTCATGGCGCCAGTGTCCTTTTACTGAAAAATGTCAGGCGGTCCGGCCGCTCAGGCCCAGCTCCGCCAATACTCGGGCACGGGATTCGTCGTCGGCCAGGGCCTGTTCGATGGCTTTGCGAAAGCTCGGCGTATTTCCCAGTGGTCCCTTGAGCGCCATCAGCGCCTCACGCAGGGCCATCAGCTTGTGCAACTCGGGGATCTGCTCCACCAGGTTCGCCGGGTTGAAATCCCTCATCGAATTGATTCGCAACTGGATGGCCAGGTCTTCGACCTCGGCGCCGTCCTGGAGGCGATTGGGGACATTCAGCGTCAGGCTCAGCGCCTGTTTGGCCAACACCTCATCGAGGGTGTTCTGGTTGAGGGTGATGGGCTTGCGATCTTCAAGCTTGCGCAGGTCCTCACGCTGGGTGAAGTCCCCCAGCACGAGGAGTTTCAACGGAAGCTCGACTTCTTCCCGCGCACCGCCGATGGCGGGTTTGAAGGTGATATTGATGCGTTCCTTGGGTGCTACCGAACATTCTTTGGCCATGGTAAATCTCCTTTTCAAGCGGCTCGTAAGCCTATTCAAGTACCGCTTCCAGATCGAAGAGGCACAGCCTGCGGTGGGTGTCTTCCTTGCGCTCGCGCACGGCATGGTTTTGTGGCAGCAGGTCGCAGCAGCGGTGCAAGAGGCGTGTCACTTGAAACGCCAGCTCCGGCTCCCAGCGCTCCAGGCCCGAGCGCTGCAGCTCGAGGTCCAGTTGTTCGAGCTGGATCTTCGCCAGTTCATGTTTGCCAGCGTGTGCACACAAGCGCGCCAGGGCCAACCGCCAATAAAAGCGGGCGCGATCGCTGCGAGCGGCATGCAGGCCTTGATTGAGCTCATGTACCGCGGCTTTGAGCCCATCCTTGCGCAGCCGCGGTAGCACATCCTGCAAGGCGATCTCCCAGGGCTCGGCATCGCCCCCCACGCGGGGCGCCTCAGGGGTTTGCAGGTGATGGGAAACATGCAATGCGATCCAGCCGCGAGTGGCGTCGTCGGCAAAAGGAGCGCCCCCTTGAAAGCGAAACGCCGGCAAGTCCGGCAATCGTTGCAACAGCAGGGCGAAACTCACTTCCAACTCGCTCACGGCCAGTTCCGCCTGCTGGGCTTCCAGGCATTGCCAGAGCATGTACAGCCCGTCGAACCAGAACATCGCACCTGAGAGGCCGGCCTCAAGTTCAGGCAGCAGCTCGGCGTGATGGCCTTGGGCAAAACGTTGCTGGTAGTACTTGAGTCTGTCGGGGGCAGGCCCGCACAACGCGGTGACTCGCTCACCGTTGGCATCCGGATAGCGGACGATGGACAGCCAGGCCAGCGTTCGACTCAGGTGCAAGGCCCGTAGGTCGGCGGCGTCCTGGCGTAACCACCAGGCACACAACGGACGAGCTTGTTCCTGCAAGGCAAACAGCAAGTCATGCGCATCTTTTTCGTTGTTTACCGTCGGTTTGGCCGTTGAGGATGGCGTAGCAGCGGGTTGCACTTGCGCAACGGCGGCGTTCAACCCGGCGATAGGGGGATGGCCTTGCACAGCAAGCGCCAACCACTGCTCCAATTGTTTGCGAATCGGCAGCAACAGCGGCGCGTCGCCTCCCAAATGTGCAGTCCAGAGTTCATCAAGGCGCGTGAGGTGTTCAAGCATAGATTGGAACAAGGGTTGCGGGCCTTGAACCGAAAGGTCTTGGACAAGCAGTGTCTCAAGGCGCAGGACCAGCCAGCCGAACGCTGCGCTGCGGGTGCGCAGCTTTCCAGGGTATACCGCCGACCAATGGTGCTCACACAGATGGCGCAGCAACCCGAGGCCAGCCAGCAGTCCGGCAAAGGACTCGCGGTGGTAAAGCGCCCAGGTCAGCCAGACGGCCACCCGCAGATCCTTGGACTGCTCACGCAACAGGCATTCGCTGATTTCCAGGAGCTTTTGCCAGTCCGGCTGGCCGGCGCCATGCATGGACTGCAACTTTGCCAGTTCGGACTCCAGGGTTTCATATTCATTTGAATAGCGCATATCACTGCCGGCAAAGTTCGCTGGCAAACAGGGCTGCCGGGCAACCTCGAGGTAATAAGCGCAGAGTTTTTCTGAATGGACCATTTAGGAGCGCACTCGACTATCCAAGGCACGAGCGACAAACTAAGTGCATTTAACTTTCACACTAGATTGCCATCAACCTTCGCTTGAATCGCCGCGAAGTTCGTAAACCTTAGCCACGACAATAACATCCAGCAAGCAACAGACTCACACTTAAGACATTTCCTACACCACCCGTAAACCAAGGCATATGCAGGCTTTTGCGCAGCTACAGAGATATATTTCACCTAACCCCAGCGGAAAACCAACTACTGAGCGACGTTTCAACATGAGCAACTAAATGCGCACTTATGCGCAAACATTTTCCGCAAAACAGCCAAAAAAACCATAACACCCGTTTAAATCCAACGCCTATATCCACAGCACGCCAAGTCCGTATTGGTTCCCACACTTTCCGGCACGCTTCTTGTAATAGCCACATTCCCAACCGGTACGATTAACCGTTGGAACTACCTCATCAATCAGACAAGGAAACCCGTCATGCCAACACCCGCGTATCTTTCCGTCACTGGCTCCAAGCAAGGCTTGATTACGGCAGGCACATTTACCAAGGACTCGGTGGGCAATATTTACCAGGAAGGCCATGAAGACCAGATTCTGGTCCAGGCCTTCTCCCATCAGGTGATTGTTCCACGCGACCCGCAGTCCGGCCAGCCGACGGGCCAGAGGGTCCATAAGCCGCTGATGATCAGCAAGGTCTTCGATAAGTCATCGCCATTGCTGTTCAGCGCCTTGACCAGCGGTGAAGACGTCACCTGCCGACTCGAGTGGTTCCGTACGTCGCCAGCCGGCACCCAAGAGCACTACTTCACGATTGAACTGGAGAGGGCGAAGATCGTGGACATACAGTCACGCATGCCCCACTGCCAGGATCCGGACAATGCCCATTTCACTCACCTGGAGGACGTGCACTTCACCTATGGCAAGATCGTGTGGACCCACGAAGTGTCCGGCACATCCGGGTCCGATGACTGGCGCAGCCCGGTAGCGGGTTAGGTCGCACCTGAGCAGGAACAGGTGCCAGGGACGGCACCGTTTCTGCCAGGCAACTACACCATCGCCAAGGGATGCTTGCGCTTGGGTGCGCCGAACACCCGATCGATGGCATCCAGGTCGTGCTCATCGAGCACCATCTTGGCGGCGGCCGCATTGAGCCGTACATGCTCCGGGGTGACCGCCTTGGGGATGGCGATCACACCGTCCTGGCGCAGCACCCAGGCCAGGGCAACCTGGGCGGGCGTGACCTCGTGGCGGCGGGCGATCTGCTTGAGGGTCTGACTGGACAGCAACGCCCCACCCTGGGCAATCGGGCAGTACGCCATCAGCGGCAAATGGTGTTGTTGCCACCAGGGCAACAGGTCGAATTCGATCCCGCGTTCTTCGATGTTGTACAGCACCTGGTTAGTCGCGCAGGCCGGGGATGCGAGTTCCTGCAGGTCGGCCACATCGAAATTCGAGACGCCCCAGCGGCCGATCTTGCCAGCCTCACGCAGGCGCTCGAACGCTTCGACGGTTTCTTCAAGGGGGTACTGGCCACGCCAATGCAGCAGATACAGATCAATGTAGTCCGTGCCCAGGCGCCGGAGGCTGGCTTCACACGCACGGGGCACGCCCTTTTGGCTGGCGTTGTGCGGGTAGACCTTGCTCACCAGGAACACCTGGTCGCGCCTGCCGCTGATGGCTTCGCCGACGACTTCCTCGGCGCCACCCTCGCCATACATCTCGGCGGTGTCGATGAGGGTCATGCCCTCGTCGATCCCCAGTTGCAATGCCGCGACTTCGGCGCGACGCCGGTCCGGGTCTTCGCCCATGCGCCAGGTTCCCTGGCCGATGACAGGGACGGGAACGCCCGCCAGATCAATGGTGCGCATGACAACCTCCTGATGAATTCGCGGATTAACAGTGTGGCATTGACCGGACAAAAGGGTTCAATCGAAGTATGGTTGCCCTTTGCCAAGTCGCCAGGAAGGACCTGCAATGCTGTTTGTCGTGATGCTCGGGGGCAAGCACCCACGAGCAAGAATTGAAGTGCACGATGTGGTGTTCGCCGTAGCAGACACCCTGGAAGATACCTACCCGCAACTGCGCGAGAGCTGGTTTGGCAGCCCAAAGGGCGTGCATATAGATTCGTGGATGGCGGTGGACGGCGTCGACGGCTGGAAAGTCGAACTCAGCCACCTGGCCCCCGCTGCCGACGCCCATCACCTGTACTTCATCAACCTTGGCGGTTATGAAGCCAACAGCTTTGGCGAAGCCCACCACTACCTGCTGGTGGTCGCCCGCAACAAACGGGAGGCGACCAGCAAGGGCAAGCAACAAATGCTGCGCCACTGGTCCCAGGCCCACACCGACGGCGTGATGGATATCGACGACTGCCTGCCCATCGACCTGGTGGACGGCCGCTACCTGCACCTGGTGCAAGGCGCCCATCGGCCGATCATTCAGCAGAATGACTATATCGTCTTGAATTGATGGGGGCTTATTCGACCTGACATCAGATGACTCCGGCAACGTCAGACGTAACACTGCTTTTGCTGTGGCTGTGGCTTTTGCTCTTGATCTCAGGCGCCCCGTCAAACACGCTGGCCGAACGCAGGCTTGAATCCGTGGGTAACCCGGCAGGACGCCGGGTTAGCCGTCCTGGGCCAGGGATGGCCCATGACGGCGGCCCACGGATTCAAGCCTGCGTTCGGGCACACCGAGCCTAGGCGAGGTGCCGAGTGTTGGGGCGAGGACCTTTTGCTTACTTTTGGGTCCCTCCAAAAGTGAGCCGCTGTAAGAGCGGAACCATAGGTGGCCGTTACCGCAGCAACGGATATGTACTCGGTCTGATCCAACATCCTGGTCGGCTGTCAGGCCGCCATCGGGAGCAAGTCGAATCGTCGCACCGCCCCTCCCACATGTGATCTCTATACATCAGGTAGATATCAGTCTGCTCTAGATCTCACGCCAATACCCAAGCTCAACGCCCCAACCTGAACCCCAGCGGAACTTTGCCAGGAAATAACCGCCTGAATCCGGTACGCTCACCGTTTTTACTCAAGGAGTTAATCCCCATGGCCAAAGCCACCGCCCGTCACATCCTCGTTGCCACCGAAGACAAGTGCAACGAACTCAAGGCCCAAATCGAAGGCGGCGCCGATTTCGCAGAAATCGCCAAAGCCAACTCCAGCTGCCCATCCAGCCGCCAGGGCGGTGACTTGGGTTCGTTCGGTCCAGGCCAGATGGTCAAGGAATTCGACACCGTCGTCTTCAGCGCCCCGGTCAACACCGTGCAAGGCCCGGTAAAAACCCAGTTCGGCTACCACCTGCTGGAAGTCACCAGCCGCCAGGACTGATCCCGTCCGCGCTGCTGCTTGAAACAACGGCCCGCCTCTTGGTGGGCCGTTGTGCATGTGACGACTGGCGACGCTGATGCCGTTAGCGTACAAATCCTTATTCTTCTCCACCCGGCGTTCAAGGCTGACAATGCGATTGGCTTTTTCCAGACTGTTCAGTACCTCCTTGGCCCTGCTGCTGGCCAGCAGCGCCGTGATCGCGGCGCCCCAACCGTCCATGACCGTGTACGGCGAACCGGCCAAGTATCCAGCCGGTTTCAGCCATTTCGACTACGCCAACCCCAACGCCCCCAAGGGCGGCAGCCTGCGGCGCTCGGCGCTGGAGATCGGGCGTTTCGACCATGTGCTGCCGTATATCGACAAAGGCATCGGCGTCTCCCAGGTCGACGGCTGGTTGTATGCGCCCCTGGCCCTGCGTTCCCTGGACGAGCCCTACACGGTGTATGGCCTGGTGGCCGAGAAGATGGAACGCGCGGAGGACGGCCTGTCCCTGCGTTTCTTCCTCAACCCCAAGGCGCGCTTTGCCGATGGCAAACCGATCACCGCCGAAGACGTGCGCTACAGCTTCAACCTGCTGATGACCCAAGGCAGCCTGCGCTTTCGCACGCTGTTCGCCGACGTCAAGCACGTCGAAGTCGAAGGCCAGCGCCAGGTACGTTTTGATTTCTCCCGCAATGAAAACCGCACCCTGCCCCTGGATATCGCCACCCTGCCGGTGTTTCCCGAGCACTGGTGGAAAACTCGCGACTTCGCCAACGGCGGTGGCTACGAAGCCCCCCTGGGCAGCGGCCCGTACAAGGTCGGCAAGATCGACTCGGGCAGCACCATCACCTTTACCCGCGACCCCGACTGGTGGGGCAAGGACCTGCCCGTCAGCCGCGGCCTGTACAACTTCGATCACCTGAGCCTGGAGTACTTCGGTGACACCGAAGTGGCCCGCCAGGTACTGCGCGGTGGCGCCTACGACTTCAACCGTGAGTTTTCCGCCACCGGCTATTCCATCGGCTACAACGGCCCGGCCCTGGACGATGGCCGCCTGCAACGTGCGCACCTGGCCAAGGACATGCCGCAACCGGCCCAGGGTTATGTGTTCAACGTGCAAAAACCGATGTTCAAGGACCGTCGCGTGCGCCAGGCCCTGGCAATGCTGTGGGACTTCGAATGGGCCAACCGGCAGATGATGCGCAACCTGTACATCCGCCAGCAAAGCTACTTCTCCAACAGCCCGTTGGCCGCCACCCAACTGCCCACCCCGGAAGAACTGGCGATTCTCGAACCCTTGCGCGGGCAGATTCCCGACGAGGTATTCACCCAGGTGTTCAAGGCCCCGGTCACCGATGGCAGCGGCATGATCCGCGACAAACAGTTGCAAGCCCTGGCCCTGCTGGAAGAAGCCGGCTGGAAGCCAGACGGCGACAAACTGGTCAATGCCGAGGGCGAGCCGCTGGAGTTCACCTTCCTCAATGCCCAGAACGGCCTGGAACGCCTGTTGTTGCCGTACAAACGCAACCTCGCACAGATCGGCATTACCTTGAACATCCGCCGCATCGACTCTTCGCAATACGTGAACCGCCTGATGGCCCGCGACTACGACATGATCGTCACCGGCTTCCCGGTGACCACCTCGCCCGGCATGGAGCTGTACAACTACTTCGGCTCGACCGCCGCATTCGATCCGGGCGCCAACAACTACATGGTGCTCAAGGACCCGGCCGTCGACAGCCTGATCAAGGGCCTGGTCAAGGCCGACACCCAGGCGCAGATGCTCACCTATGCCCATGCCCTGGATCGGGTGCTGCAATGGAATTACCTGTGGATCCCCAATTACTACCCGCCCGGCACCTCCGCTGCGTGGTGGAACCGCTTCGGCCGTCCGGCCATCGAGGCCAGGAATGATGAAGCCCTGGAAACCTGGTGGGAAATCAGCCCTACCCCGCTGACCAATGAACAAATGAATGCCGAGTTGAAAAAACGCGCGGGAGCTCGCTGATGTTTGCCTATATCGTGCGGCGCCTGCTGCTGATCATCCCGACGCTGGTGATCATCCTGCTGGTCAACTTCGTGATCGTCCAGGCCGCCCCCGGCGGGCCGGTGGAACAAGCCATCGCCCACTTGCAGGGCATCGGTGGCGGCGCGGTCGGCGGCTCATCCGGCGACGCTGTCAGCAGCGGCTCCCGTGCCAGCCGCGGGCTGGACCCGAAACTGATCAAGGACATCGAAAAACAATACGGCTTCGACAAGCCCGCGCCGGAACGCCTGTGGCTGATGCTCAAGAGCTACGCCCAGCTGGATTTCGGCAACAGCTTCTTTCGCGGCGCCACCGTGATCGACCTGATCCTGGAAAAAATGCCGGTGACCATTTCCCTCGGCCTGTGGGCCACGCTGATCACTTACCTGGTGTCGATCCCCCTGGGCATTCGCAAGGCGGTGCGCCATGGCAGCAGCTTTGATGTGTGGAGCAGCACCGCCATTGTGATTGGCTACGCGATGCCGGCGTTTCTGTTCGCGATGTTCCTGATTGTGATGTTCGCCGGAGGCACGTCATTGAACTGGTTCCCGGTGCGCGGGCTGGTCTCGGAAAACTTCGCCGAACTGAGCACCGTGGGCAAGATCGCCGACTACTTCTGGCACCTGGTGCTGCCGGTCAGCGCGCTGGTAATCGGCGGTTTCGCCACCCTGACCATCCTGACCAAAAACTCGTTCCTCAATGAAATCACGCGCCAGTACGTAGTGACCGCCCGCGCCAAGGGCCTGAGCGAACGCCGGGTGCTGTACGGCCATGTGTTTCGCAACGCCATGCTGCTGGTGATCTCGGGGATTCCCCAGGCGTTCATCAGTGTGTTCTTTGCCGGTTCGCTGTTGATCGAGGTGATCTTTTCCCTCGATGGCCTCGGCCGCATGAGCTACGAAGCGGCCGTGTCCCGGGACTACCCGGTGGTGTTTGGCTCGCTGTTTATCTTCACCTTGTTTGGCCTGCTGATAAAACTGATTGGCGACCTCTGCTACACCCTGGTGGACCCGCGTATCGACTTCGCCGCGAGGAACGCCTGATGCTTAACCTGTCTCCCGTGGCCCGTCGGCGTTTCGAACGCTTCAAGAAAAACCGTCGCGGCTGGTGGTCGCTGTGGCTGTTTATCGGGCTGTTTATCCTGACCCTGGGCGGCGAGTTGATCGCCAACGACAAGCCTCTGGTGCTCAGCTACAAGAACGAACTGTATTTCCCGGCATTCAAGCGCTACACCGAGCAGCAGTTCGGCGGGCAACTGCCGTTCCAGGCCGATTACCGCAGTGACTACGTGCAAAAGCTGATCAAGCAGGACGGCGGTTGGATGCTGTTCCCGCCAATCCCGTTCAGCGACGACACCCCCAACTACGAACTGACCCGCCCGGCCCCCAGC
>NZ_JAVAJK010000031.1:0-55249 GCF_052112325.1 Pseudomonas sp. Yb2C2
GGAACCACCTGATCCCATCCCGAACTCAGCAGTGAAACGATGCATCGCCGATGGTAGTGTGGGGTTTCCCCATGTGAGAGTAGGTCATCGTCAAGATTAAATTCCGAAACCCCATTTGCGAAAGCAGGTGGGGTTTTGTTTTGGGCGCTCGAAAAGTGGGTACGCCTAGGCGGATGAGCTGTTGAGTATCTTCAAGGGCAGCTGCCGTATCACCGTACCCGTCGAGAGGGAACTCACTTCAGAGTGCCGTTGGGGAATTCAATGCAAAGTGTTTCTGCATTTTTGGTATGGTGCAGCACATTTCCCAAGGACTGATCTTTCATCGCAGGATGCGGCGTCGACCTTCTTCAACGAGATGCTGTAGAAATGCCTGAACCGATACCGATTAAAGATCACGAAAAAGAAAACCGCCTGGTCAACAAGCGCCTGCTCGCTTGTGCGTTGTTGGTGATAGGCATTACGTGTGCCCTGGTGGGGCGTATGTATTTCCTTCAAGTCGTACAGTTCGACTACCACTCCACGATTTCTGAAAACAACCGCGTCCACGTGCTGCCCATCACTCCGACGCGCGGCCTTATCTATGACCGTAATGGCGTGGTGCTGGCCGATAACCGACCCAGCTACAACCTGACCATCACCCGCGAGCGCACCACTGACCTCAAGGGCGAACTCGACGCCATCGTCAACTTGCTGCACCTGCCTGTCGAAGACCGTGCGTTGTTCGACAAGGCCCTGAAGCAGGCACGGCACCCCTTCGTCCCCGTGACGTTGTTTTACGAGTTGACCGAAGAGCAAGTCGCATTGCTGGCGGTGAATGAGTTCCGCCTGCCAGGAGTAGATGTAGAGCCGCAATTCGTCCGTCACTACCCGCTGGGTGCGCATTTTGCCCACTCCATCGGCTATGTGGGGCGGATCAATGAGAAAGAATCCAAAGCCCTCGACTCGGTGGAGTACCGTGGCACGCAGTCCATCGGCAAAACCGGTATCGAGCGTTTCTACGAATCCGAACTGCATGGTCATGTCGGCTACGAAGAGGTCGAGACCAATGCCCAAGGCCGCGTACTCCGTGTGCTCAAGCACACCGACCCGATTCCTGGCAAAAATATCGTCCTGAGCCTCGACGTGAAGCTCCAGGAAGCTGCGGAAGAAGCCCTGGGTGATCGCCGTGGCTCAGTGGTTGCCCTCGATCCGCAAACCGGCGAAGTACTGGCCATGGTCAGTAAGCCGAGTTTTGATCCGAACCTGTTCGTCACCGGCATCAGTTTCAAGGAATATGCCGCCCTGCACGACTCCATTGACCGGCCGCTCTTCAACCGTGTCCTCCGGGGGCTCTATGCGCCGGGCTCGACCATCAAGCCGGAAGTGGCCATCGCTGGCCTCGACAGCGGTGTCGTCACCCCACAGACCCGTGTATTCGACCCCGGTTACTACCAGCTCCCCGACTTTGACCACAAATACCGCAATTGGAACCACAGCGGCGACGGCTGGGTAGACATGGACGCTGCCATCATGCGTTCCAACGACACTTACTTTTACGACCTTGCTCACAAACTCGGCATCGACCGTCTGCACGACTACCTGGCGGAGTTTGGCCTGGGCCAGAAAGTCTCCCTGGACATGTTCGAAGAGTCCGCTGGCTTGATGCCATCCCAGGCTTGGAAGCGCGCCACGCGGCGCCAACCCTGGTTCCCGGGCGAAACCGTGATCCTCGGCATTGGCCAGGGGTATATGCAAGTCACTCCGCTGCAATTGGCCCAGGCCACGGCGTTGATCGCCAACAAGGGTGTGTGGAATCGCCCGCACCTGGCCAAGACGATCAATGGTGAGCCGCCGGTGGACCAGAATCCAATGCCCAACGTCGTCCTCAAGGATCCGCGTGATTGGGAGCAGGTCAATCACGGTATGCAGTTGGTGATGCATGACCCGCGAGGTATCGCCCGGGCCGCCGCACAAGGGGCGCAATACCGCATTGCCGGCAAGAGCGGTACTGCGCAAGTGGTTGCGATCAAGCAAGGTGAGCGTTACAACCGCGAAAAAACCCTGGAGCGCCATCGCGACAACGCGTTGTTCGTTGGCTTCGCTCCGGCCGAACATCCGAAGATCGTGATTTCGGTGATGATCGAAAACGGTGAGGCCGGTGGTCGCGTCGCGGGTCCGGTGGTGCGGCAAATCATGGATGCGTGGCTACTCGACCAGGACGGTCACCTGAAGCCGCAATATGCGACGCCGGCAAAAGCGCCAGGTGACCCCCACGTCTAAATCATGCCTTCCACTCGTCCCATTGCTCTATGCCTTCATGGTCAAGCCAGGGCACATCATGGGCCATCCAGATGTGCGAGGTGGGCCTGACGCCCGGATCATCGTCCAGCGTCGCCACCCGCACGATCACATGGGGCTGATGCCCACGTTCTGCTATCAGATGTGAGCCACAGCGCGAGCAGAAATGCCTGAGCTTGCCCGGCGAAGATTCAAAGGACGCCAACAGTTCTGCCCCCAGCGTCCAGCGAAAATGCTCGCGCATTACTCCTGCGGTGGCGACAAACGGTGCCGCATGTATTTTGCGGCAGCTTGCGCAGTGGCAGTGGCTGATAGGCATGTCCAACTGGTCCACCTGATAGCGGACACCTTTGCAGAAGCAACTTCCATTCAATGGGTCAGTCATAAACGTATTGCCGGTTCAAGGACGGGGTCATCATGATTGCTTACAACCTGAGGTTGCGCATTATTTGGTGTCGCCTACTGTCAATGGAGGAGGTGACTTATGCACGTATTAGATCGCATTGAGCGAAAAGTTCTGCTGAACGCTTCACGTAAACAGGTCTGGGAAGCGCTCACCAATGCCGAGCAATTCGGTAATTGGTTTGGCATCGCCCTCAAGGGCAAAGCCTTTGTGGCAGGGGAAACCATAGAGGCGCCGATTACCTACCCAGGTTACGAACACGTGATCTGGAAAGCCAAAATCGAACGCATCCTGCCGCAAACGTTGTTCTCTTTCTGGTGGCACCCCTTCGCGGTAGAAAAGGGCGTCGACTACGACAAGGAAACCCCGACACTGGTTGAATTCACCATTGAGGATCGGGCGCCGGGCATTTTGCTGCGGGTGGTTGAATCCGGTTTCGACGCGGTGCCGGAGGCTCGTCGGCAAAAAGCCTTCAAGATGAATTCCCGTGGCTGGGACGAGCAGATGGGCAATATCGAAAACTATTTGAGCAAAACACGTCGGGCGTGAGCTGGAGAAATGGCACCATTGCGGTGCCCGCTTTCGCCGCCTTTAGAAGTCCACCGCTTGCGTGCGCGTTTACCTGCCGCGTTTGCGCAGATGCCGCGTAGAATCAACGCCTGAAAGCTATTCCTGAGGTGCGGTACGGTGGATTTACAGCAGGGTTTTGTCCTGACCCGGCATTGGCGCGATACCCCGGCGGGCACGGAGGTCAGTTTCTGGCTGGCCACAGACCAGGGGCCACGGTTTATCCGCCTACCCGTGCAGACCTCGGTGATGTTCATTCCCGAGGCCCATCGCAAGCCGCTGGATTGGTTGCTCAAAGGCGAACGCGATATCGAATTGCGCCCGCTGCAACTCTGCGATTTCCATCACCGCCCGGTCCTGGGCCTCTACACGCGCCAGCATCGCCAGTTGATGGACATGGAAAAACGCCTGCGCGCCGCCGGTGTCGATGTCTACGAAGCCGATGTGCGCCCGCCGGAACGCTACATGATGGAGCGTTTCATCACCGCTCCGGTCTGGTTCGGTGGGACACCGGATGCCAGTGGTGCCCTGTGCGATGCGCAGATGAAGCCCGCGCCCGACTACCGCCCGCCGCTCAAGCTGGTGTCCCTGGACATCGAGACCACCGCCCAGGGCGACCTCTATTCCATCGCCCTCGAAGGCTGCGGCGAACGCCAGGTGTACATGCTCGGCCCGCCGAACAAGACTGACGCGGTGGATTTCAAGCTCGACTACTGCGACACCCGCGCTCAACTGCTCGAATGCCTCAACCAATGGCTCGCCACCCATGACCCCGATGCAATCATCGGCTGGAATGTGGTGCAGTTCGACCTGCGCGTACTCCACGAACATGCCCAGCGCCTCAACGTACCGTTGATGCTCGGTCGCGGCGATGAGCCCATGGCCTGGCGCGAACACGGCAGCCGCAACCATTACTTCGCCGCAGCGGCGGGGCGTCTGATCATCGACGGTATCGAGGCCCTGCGTTCGGCCACCTGGAGTTTCGAATCCTTCAGCCTGGAAAACGTCGCGCAAACCCTGCTCGGCGAGGGCAAGGACATCTCCACACCGTATCAACGCATGGACGAAATCAACCGCATGTTCGCCGAGGACAAGCCCGCCCTGGCGCGTTACAACCTCAAGGACTGCGAGCTGGTCACGCGGATTTTCGAGAAGACCGAACTGCTCAAGTTCCTGCTCGAACGCGCCAGCGTCACCGGGTTGCCGGCCGACCGCAACGGCGGCTCGGTGGCGGCGTTTACCCACCTGTACATGCCGCTGATGCACCGCCAGGGCTTCGTCGCGCCGAACCTGGGCGACAAACCACCCCAGGCCAGCCCCGGCGGGTTTGTCATGGATTCGCGTCCTGGCCTCTACGAATCGGTGCTGGTGCTCGATTACAAAAGCCTTTACCCGTCGATCATCCGCAGCTTCCTGATCGACCCGGTGGGCCTGATCGAAGGCCTCAAGCACCCCGACGACAGCGACTCCGTCGAAGGCTTTCGCGGTGCACGCTTTTCTCGCACCCGGCACTGCCTGCCGGCCATCGTTGCGCGTGTCTCCGAAGGTCGCGAAGAGGCCAAGCGTGAGCACAACGCGCCGCTGTCCCAGGCGCTGAAAATCATCATGAATGCGTTCTACGGCGTACTCGGTTCCAGCGGTTGCCGCTTTTTCGATACACGACTGGCTTCGTCGATCACGATGCGCGGCCACCAGATCATGCGCCAGACCCGCGAACTGGTTGAAGCCCAGGGGTATGAGGTGATCTACGGCGACACCGACTCCACCTTCGTGTGGCTCGGCAGCGCGCATTCCCAGGACGACGCCAGCCGTATCGGCCAGGCGCTGGTCAAGCACGTCAACACCTGGTGGCGTGAGCACCTGCACAGCGCGTTCGGCCTGCAAAGTGCCCTGGAGCTGCAATACGAAACCCACTTCAGCCGCTTCCTGATGCCGACCATTCGCGGCGCGGAGGAGGGCAGCAAGAAGCGCTACGCCGGCCTGGTGGTACGTGCCGACGGCAGCGAAGAGATGATCTACAAAGGCCTGGAGACCGTACGCAGCGACTGGTCGCCCCTGGCCCGCCGGTTCCAGCAGGAACTCTACCAGCGCATCTTCCACCGCCAGCCCCATCAGGACTACATACGCGACTACGTGCGCCGCACCTTGAGCGGCGAGTTCGATGAACTGCTGATCTACCGCAAACGTCTGCGCCGTCAACTGGATGACTACGAGCGCAACGTGCCGCCCCATGTACGCGCGGCGCGCCTGGCCGATGAATACAACGACCGCCTGGGGCGCCCGCGCCAGTACCAGCGCGGCGGCTGGATCCGCTATGTGATCAGCGTCAACGGCCCCGAACCGCTGGAAGTACGCCAGGCGCCGATTGATTACGACCACTACGTCACCCGGCAATTGCAACCGGTCGCAGATGCCATCCTGCCGTTCGTGAGTGACGATTTCAGCACCCTGGTCGGCGGGCAAATGGGCTTGTTCTAAAATTCTTGATTCATCCAATGGAGGAAAGGCTATGTACACACTCTATGGCATCGACGAATCCGGCTCCTGCATGATTGAAATCGCCCTGCAACGGTGCGCGGTACCATGGCGACGGGTGGACGCCGCCTCCTGGGCCGACGGCGAGGGCAGTGATGAGCTTGCCCGTATCAACCCGCTCAAACAGGTGCCCACCCTGGTTATCCCCGATGGACAGGTGCTGACGGAAAGTGCCGCGATCCTGATCCACCTGGGCCTGGCGTTTCCCGATGCGCATCTGCTGGGCGGCGACCGTGACCAGATCATCCGCGGCCTGGTGTACATCGCGGCCAATTGCTATTCGGCGATTGGCATCATTGACTACCCGCAACGCTGGGTGGGCAATGCCGATGAAGCGGTGCAGGCGCAATTGGTCGCGGGCACGCGTCGCTATCTGCATCAGGCCTGGGTGGTGTTTGCCGAACAGTTTGCCGGCCAACTGTTCGCGTCCAACGGCGAACCGAATGCGCTGGGCATCATGGCGGCGGCGGTGTCGCGCTGGGATGAGGCGCGTGAGGCCTTGACTGCCCTGGCGCCAGGCTTTGCCCAGACCCTGGCGCAGGTGGATGCCGACCCGATCGTGGCGCCTGTCTTTGCCCGCCATTGGCCGGGCTGGAAGGTCTCGTAATGTTTGTGCAATCAAAGGAAACAATGCCGCATGTCGCCGCCAAGCCCTTGCGGAGCGGGCGTCCTGACCTACGCTTTCTGAACGCGGTGTAGGAATCATCCTTGAATTTGACTGTCGCAGACATGAAACTCAAGAACCCTGCATGGAATTCAAAGGAGGTGCGCATGCTCATCCGGTCGCTGACCCTGGCTACCTTGATGGCTTTTACGGGGCCGCTGTTGGCTGCTGATGATATCAACCCGCTCAAGCAGGACCTGGGCAAAGCCCGGCCACTGGTGGTGGTGGAGCTTGATTCCGGCAACGACACACTGGCGACCCTCAAGAAACAACTGGACGAGCCTGCCACCAAGCAGTCCTTTGAAGAGCGCAGCATGGTGTTCTACACCGTGAAGTTTGGCAGCATCGGTGCCGAAGGGGAGAAGTTCGCCAAGGACCCCAAGGACAACAAGAAGCTCACGCCGCCCGAGACCAATGCGCTGATCCGCGCCCTCAAACTGGGTGCCGGCAGCGGCACCAAAGTGATCCTGGTGGGCAAGGATGGCGAGAAGAAAGTCGAGAAGACCGTGCCACCGGATACCCTCGATTTGAAAGAGTTTTTCAGCGCCATCGACCAGATGCCGATGGCCGAGAAAGAAACCGCCGCCGCCCCGGAACCCGAGCCCGTTGCACCGGCTCCGGCCAAGGGCGCCAAGCCGGCGAAACACGCCGGCAAGCCCGCCGCGCAACAACTGGATGACTGAACCCGATACCCGGTAGGAGCACGCTCGCTCCTACCGTTATCTGGCAGCCTTGCGCAGCGGAAATGGAAAGTAGAAAAACCGCAGGAATGCCACCCGCTTGATCACTTCCCCGATCAACAACGGCACCACTACCGCCACCACAAAACCGATGCAGGCCGCGACAAACGCGTGCAGCCCCAGACGCTCCATCAAATCGAATGTCTTGTGCTGGATCTCCCCATGGAAGATCAGCAGGATCAGGGTCGACTGGCCGATGTAGGTCATGACCCGGGTGATCAGGGCCGACGCCATCAGCACCCGCGCCAACGCCCAGCACAGGTACACCCCAATCACCGCCAGCAGGCTGGTCCACAGCCAGTGGTCGTAGCGACGCTGCGCCAGGTCCATGGTATCGCCCCGGTAGAGGAACACCGCCGCGAACAGCGCCACCGACACCAGCAGGGTCAGCATTGACCCCGCATGGGTACGCAGCCAGTCACGCAGCAGGTAGCCGTAGACGAAACACGCGCTGCTGATCAGGGTGATATCCAGGCTGAAGGGCAAGCCGGGCAGCACCCAGGTTTGCCCGCCGAGAGTCACCGGCAGTTGCCAGAACCACGGCAGCATCCAGATGCCGATCAGCAGCGGCACCAGCATCACTGCACAGCTCACCGCCAGCGGCAGGCGCTGAATCAGCCGCAGTACCGCCCAACTGAAGAGGATCGCCACCCAGAAGTGCGGCAAAAACCACAGCGCCTGCCAGGGGATGGTGTCCACCGAGGCGTACAGCACGCCGCCGATATCCGGCAGCAGCGGTTGGCCGCGCAGCACATCGCGCACGATCACATACACCAGCATGGTGAAGAAAAACGGCTTGAGCAGGCCGTCGGCCTTACGCACCGCCATCTCGACAAACGGCTGCTCAGGTTTGAAAAACACCCCCGACAGAAAGAAGAACAACGGCAGTACGAACGACGCCAGGATCGGGTACATCAAGTCCGGCGACGTGGCGACAAACCAACTGTGGGCGTACACGATCACCAGGATGCCGATGCCCTTGGCGATATCCATTTGAATCCAGCGATTTTTCACCTGAGTGCTCCCGATCTATAAACTCCACCGCCCCTGTAGGAGCTGGCTTGCCAGCGAAGAACGCAAGGGCACCACGTGCATCCAGAATGCCCGCGTTATCGTTGACGATTTTCGCTGGCAAGCCAGCTCCTACAATAAGCGTCATGCCTTGCGCCACGGCTTGAGCCACAGCCCCATGCCGAGCAGCACCACGGCGCCCGCCAGGGTGCTCAGCCCCAGTTGCAGCCACACGCCCTCAATACCAAACAGCATCAGCGCCGCCAGCCCCATCAGCAGTGCACTGAGCAGCCAGTGCCGGGCCCAGGGCAGGGCGTCGAGCAAGGCCTGGCGCTGCATCAGCAACAGTGCGGTGCAGAGCACGCCGGCCAGTGCGGCCAAGGGGATGCCGGCCAGGCCGAACACCCAGGGCAGCGCTCCCAGCAACAACACGTTGACCAGGCTGCCGAGCAACTCGCAGCGCAGCGGCTGGCGCGTATCGCCGGCGGCGTAGGCATAGCGCGCGAGCAAGGCGTTCCAGGCGCCGAACACCAACGGCACGGCAAACCAGGCCAGCAGCAGCGGCAATGGCGAATCCGCCGATTGCCTGGGCAGCAGCAGCGCCACCAGGCTCGGGGCTGCCGCCACCAGGCCGACACCGGCAGGCAGGGTCAGTACGCTGGCGGTTTCCAGGCCGCGCTTGAGCAGGGCCAGGCGCTCATCGCCCTGACGGCGGCTCATCATGCCCAGCAGTACCTGGTTGAGACTCATCAGCGCAATCAGCGGCAGGTTCATCAGCTTGCGCGCCAGGTTGACCCAGGTCACCGCGCCTTCGCCCAGCAGCGATGCCACCAGCCGCTCGATCAGCGCCAACCCCTGGCTGGCGCCATTGCTCAGCAACAGCGGTCCGATGCGCTGGCCCAGCTCCCGCAAGGGTGCGACGCTCAGTTGCCAGCGCCATGGCCGCCAGCCTTGGCGCCACACCGACGGCAACAGCGCCAGCGGCATCAACAGGCTGCCGGCCAGGCAGGCCAGGGCCAGCGCGTGCGGTTGGCTGGTAGTGCCCGCGAGGGCGAGGTACGTCACCGGCGGCAGGTTGAACAGCAACGAGCCCAGCCCCGCGAGGACAAAGCGTTCGCTGGCCTGCAAGGGAATGCTGAACAGCCCATGCAACATCAAGCCCGGCACACACCAGGCGACGATCTGCAGGTTGCTGCTGGCCAAGACTGTGGCGGTGTCGGCCAACCCCGGGCCGAGCATTTGCACCAGCCACGGTGCCAACAGCGTCAGCAGCAGGCTGATGACCAGCGCGATCAGCAGCAACGCCGGGAACAGCACCGCCAGCCACTCCAGGCGTTCGCCATGCTTGCGTTGCAGGTACAACGGCAGCGCGGCGGCGCTCAGCACACCGCCGGCCAACGACATGCGCAGCGCTTCCGGCAAAAACAGCGCGATCAGGAAGGCATCGCTGCGCTCTCCGGCGCCCCAGGCCGCCACCAGCAGCCATTCACGGGCAAATCCCAGGCACAGGCCCACCAGGGTCGCCAGGGTCAGCCAGGCGGCGGAGCCGAGCATCAGGGCCGTGCCCCATCAGGCAAGTGTTTGCGGTAGGCCACGGTCTTCACTTGCGGCAGCCGCGCCGGAAACAACCGCCGCGCCTCCAGTACATTGATGCCCACCATCAGCCAGAACAACGCCACCATCACCACCGCAAAACTGAAGTAGTGGTCGAACAGGCCGCTGACCAGCGCCGACAGAATCCCGCCGGTGGTGCCCAGCCACAGGGCATTGTCCTTGGTCAGGCGGATCGGGCTTTTTTGCGGACGCGCCTCACGCCACCAGCGCACGGTCACCGCCACAAAGAACAGCATGCCGACGATGCCGGTCTTGTAGATGAAGTTCAGCCACAGGTTGGAGATCCCCAGCAGGTGGGTACCCGGTACCGGCGGGTCAACCTTGAAGCCGATCCCGAACGGATAGGACACCACCGCCTGCGGGAACATGCGGTACTCGTCGAACCGCACTTCGGTACTGGCGTTGTCCGACGAGAAAATCGTCGCCAGGCGTTCCTGTAACGGTGGGTAGGCCATTACCAGTGCCACGGTCAGCGCCGCGCCGATCATCAGCAGGCGCCCGGTGTAGGGCACGCGGCGCGTAGCCATCCACACCAGCACCAACGCCAGGCTGACCATCGCGCCGCGGCTGCTGGCCAACAGCAACGCGGCCGCGCCCAGGCAGGCGACGCCCAGGCCCAGCGCACGTTTCCAGCCCTGTTCGGTCACGCCGAAGCAGAAGGCCAGGGGCAGCAGCAATGCCATGATCCCGCCGATGGCATTCGGGTGCATCCACGGCGAACCCATGCGCGAAGACATGGCCTCCAGGCCGAATTTCAACATGTCGAAGTTGCCGTAGTTGAACAACGCCAGAATCGGCGCAATGCCAGCCCCGGAGCGCGTGCGCACGAACACCGCAATCGACAGCACCAGCATCGCCAGGCTGCCCAGCAACAGGGCGATGACCAAGGATTCACGCTGCTTGCGGTCCACCAGCAACCTGGCGCAGAGAAACACTGCCGACAGGCTCAGCAACCAGCGCAGCCAGTTGGCCACGCCGCTGCTGTCGGCGTGGACGGTGACCTGGCCGACGATGAACGGGAACACGCTGAACAGCATCAGCCACAGCAGCATCTGGTCGGTGGGACGGCGGGTCAGGCTGGGCGTATCGGGCAGGCGGGCCAGGAAGTTGTGCCACAGCACCGCGCCCCAGGTCAGGGCCAGGATCGCTTCGCTGACGGTGCTGCGGATTCCCAGGTTGATAGTCGAGTACGGCATGAACGTGGCGATCATGGCGAACAACAACAGCCCCCACAACGGAAAGCGCAGGATGGTCACTGCCCCCGCCAGGCCGACCACGGCCAGGAACGCCTTGGCCGGCGACAGCAACAGGGCGAGGGCGCCAAACAGCAGGCCGAAGAGGATCGCGACGAGGCTTGCCAGGTTCACTCTCACTGAAGTTCCTCGATCAGTTCGGTCAGGCGCTGGCGATAGGCATGATGGTTGAAACGTTGCGCCCACAGGCGCCGTTGCTCGGCGCAGTCTTCATCCGGCCGCGCGCCCAGGCTGAGCATCAATTGCACCAGCGCCGGGCCATCGATGGGCGAAAAGCGCGGGGCCGACGGCGGGGTGATTTCATCCAGCGAAGTGCCGCTCGCCACCGCCACCGGCGTACCGACGCTCAGGGCCTCGATCACCGGCAGGCCAAAGCCTTCGGCATAGGACGGCTGCCACAGGCGTGACGCCTGGCGGTAAAGCGCCTGCAACTCGGCGTCCGACACGCCGCTCAGCGCACGAATCCCCGGCAATGTGCGCTGGGCTTCGGGCAAGTGTTCCAAACTGCCCACCAGCACCAACTCCGGCACCGAAGGGGATTGGCGCCGCGCCTGCTGCCAGGCGTCCACCAAAAACGGCACGTTCTTGCGCAACTCACGGGTGCCCACCAGCAGCCAGTAGCGCTCGGGCAATTGATGCCGGCTCAGGTCCGCCACCAGCCCGGCAAAGCCATCGACCTGATTGGGCAGCACACGAATCTTGCCCACCGCCTTGGGAAACAGCCGCGCGGTTTCATCGGCGCTGTACTGCGACGGCGTCCACACGCGGTCGGCGCTGTGCACCGCGTAGGCAATCGACAGGCGATCGCTGGTCTTGTAGATCAGCGCCTTCAAGCGGTTGGCATGGTAGTTGTCCAGGGTGATCTGGAACAGGTCATGCAGGAGTACCACGGTGCGCAAGCCTTTCGGTTTGGGCGGCAAGGGCAGGCCCATATTGAAGGTGCTGATGTACAGGTCGATACGCTCCTCGCGCAAGGCGCGGGGCAGAAAACCGGCCTCAAAGCGCAGACGATTCTGCGGCTGGTGCATGGCGGTCTTGGCACAGCCCCACGCCGGGCAGTGGGCCTGCAGGCGCGTTTCATCGCCCAGTGGTGCCACGGTAAACCGTTCAAGCTCGATGCCCGGCAAGGTGTGCAGGGCGCTTTCCAGTGCATACACCTGGCGGCTGATGCCCGATTGCGGCGAGGTGCCGACGGTGCGGTAATCCAGGCCTATACGCATGCGGGCTCCCTCTGGCTCAGCGGCACGAGGGTGGCGTACACCTGCTCCAATTGGCTGGCGGCGACGCTCCAGTCATGGGCGCGGCGTACGTAGGCGCGGCCCGCCTCACCCATGGGCGCGGCGGCTTCAGGGCATTGCAGCAGGCGCACCACGGCATCGGCCAGGTCGTCGGCGCTTTGCCCACCGAGGTAGTCCAGGCCTTCCACCAGGTCCAACCCCGACACGCCTTGTTCGGTGCTGGCCAGCGGCAGGCCGGCGGCCAGGGCTTCGAGCACCTTGAGCTTGGAGCCGCCGCCGTGGCGCAACGGCGCCAGGAACACCGAACAGCTCGATTGCAGGTCGAGCAGGTTGGGCACGAAGCCTTGCCACTCGATACGCGGGTCTTTCCAACGCTCGCGCCAGTTGCCGGGCATGCCGAAGCCGCACACGCTCATGCGCGCATCCGCACAGCGCGCCCAGACCTTGGGCAATATTTCATCCAGGGCCCATTCGATGGCGTCCACGTTCGGCGCGTATTCATAGTTGCCGAGGAACAGCACGCGGCGTGTCGACGGGTCGGGATGGGCGGCGGCGAAGTGATCGCAGTCCACGCCATTGACCACCACCGGTACGGGTTTGCCGGCGATTTTTTCCAGGACGTGCGCATCGTTTTGAGTGACCGCCACCACCTGCGCGGCCTGGCGCATCACCCGGCGTTCCCAGCGGGCATAGCGCCATTGATCGTAGCGAATGAACGGCAGCGACCAACGCGGCAAACGGTCGTAGGTGGCCGCGCCCAGGGCCGACTCCACATTGTGTTCGGTCAGCACAAAGGGCTGTGATTTACGCGCCAGCGCATCTTCGTAAGGCTGGAAACTGTAGCTGTGCTCGATCTGCACCACGTCCCACTGCTCACCCAGCAACCAGTTGAAGGTGTCCTGCAACTCGCCCGCCAGCCCATTCACACTGGCCAGCAGCGGGTAGGGTGCAAACAGCCCCGCCACCAGGGTCTTGAGGCTGCGCAACGGGCGGCGCGGCAGGATGATCAACTGTTCGACAAACGCCTCCAGCACCTGGCGGTCGGCGAGGGATACCGGGTGCTTGTCATGCAGCAGCAAGGTGATCCGATGCCCGCGCGCGGCCAGGCTGCGCAGCAGGTGGAACTGGCGCGTCTTGCCGCCGCTGGTGGCGGGCCAGGGCGAGTAGGGCAGGATCCATAAAATGCGCATGGCGGGCCTCACTCCCATAACAGAATTTGCAGGTTCGGCTTGACCATGACGGTCAGCCCGTGGGTGCCGCTTACCGGGGTTTGCGTACCGCGCAGCGGGTCATACAGGGTGGCGCTGGCCAGGTTGGGCAGGTGTGCGTTGCCGCCCCCGGCCGCCCAGAAGAACCATAGCTTGCGCCCGTCGGCGCGGGTCCAGCCGATGCTGAACAGGCCGTCGGGCAACTGATCGGCGCTGGGCGGGTCGCCGGGGGTGAGCGTCGGACCGCTGACGTCGAGGAAATTTTTCAGCGCGGTGTAGACCGGCTTGGGGTTGGCGTCGATGTCGAGCAAACCGTAAGACTGATCACGCACACTGGCGCGCTGGTCCAGATCACTGAGGGTAAACAGGAAGATCCGGTCGTAATCCAGCGCACTCATCAGCGCCAGGCGGCGCACCACGTAATCGGCCTGGGCCTGTGGGGTGATGATGTCCTGGGCGTCTTTGGGACCTGTGTAGGTCGACCAGCCCCACTCGGTGCTCCACAGGGTCTGCACGCCGCCGTTGCGCAGGGCCTGGTTGAGCGCGGTGGTCCTGGCGATAAAGTCCAGGTTGGCCGGGTCGTTGCCTTCGGGCAATTGGGTATAAGGGTGGTACGAGACGACGGTATTGAGGCTGGCCACGCCCAGGGCGCCGAGGGCATCGAACATGCTCTGGCCGTTGGGCATTTCGCTGAAGAATGCCATGCCGGCGGCCACCACCGGTTTGCTCGGGCTCATTGCGCGCAACGCGGCGGCGGTGGTGGTCAGCAGTGCGGCGTAGCCGGCCGGGTCGGCTGCCGGGCGCCAGAAGCCCAGCAGGTTCGGTTCGTTCCACACCTGCCAGGCGTCGACACTGGGGTAGCGTTGGGCCAACAGCGCCATGCGGTTGGCGAACACGTTCGGGTCTTTCGGCGGGTACTGGTCCTGATAGGGCGCACCCACCGGCGCAGTGGTGGCGAACGGCGCCGACCCGACCAGGTAGAACACCGACTTGAGCTGGTTGTCCTGCAGTTTGCCTACCAACTGATCCAGCGTCGCAACCTGGTATTGCCCTGGGACCGGCTCCAGCTGGTCCCAATGCAAATCCAGGCGTACCCACTCCAGGCCCAGCGCCTTGAGACGGTCTATCTGCTTCTGATAGCGCTCAGGGGCGAACCACAGGAACTGCGCGTTCACCCCGAGGAAATCCTTCCACACCACGGTTTTGTTGCCCTTGAGCACATGGCTCTCGGCATCGGCCTGGCGCCCCCACAAAAACGCGGTCAGGCCCAGGGCGGCGACCACGACCAGGGTGGCGACGTAGGTGCGTTTACGCGCCATGGTGGCTGCCCTCGATGGCTTGCTCAAACAGCGCCTTGAACTTCTGCGCGGTCAACGGCCACAAGCGTTCGCGGCC
Source organism: Pseudomonas sp. Yb2C2 (assembly GCF_052112325.1). NCBI lineage: Bacteria > Pseudomonadati > Pseudomonadota > Gammaproteobacteria > Pseudomonadales > Pseudomonadaceae > Pseudomonas > Pseudomonas sp. Yb2C2. Next base: position 14,906 of record NZ_JAVAJK010000031.1, read on the forward strand.
GATTTCGCCGGCGCGTTCGGCCCAGTCCCGGGCCAGCAGCGGCGTGCGTGCCAGGCGCAGCAGTTGCTCGCTGAGGGCATCCACATCGCCTTCGGGGTAGATGGCACCGTTGCCGCTGGCGACTTCCTCGGCAAACGCGCGAGCGTCGGAGGTAATCGCCCCGCGCCCGCAGGCGGCAGCCCAGGACAGCGCGCCACTGGTCCCGCGCTGGCGCCCGAGCAGGCCGAGTTTTTTCGATTCGCGATAGGGCAGCACCATCACATGGTGGGCCTGGATGGTCTGGGCAATCTCTTCAGCCGGCAGGTTCAGCCGCCAGTCGATGGCATCCGCCAGGCCGAGTTCAGCGATCTGGCGGTTCAACTGCTCCAGGTAGTTGCCGCCTGCGCCAAACGCCATTTCGGCGGCGGTGCCACCGGCCAGGGTCAGGCGCACACGCTCACGCAATTCGGGGGCCTGCTTGAATACGCCGGCCAGGGCCTCTAACAGGTCTTCGATGCCTTTACCCCGGTAGATAAACCCGAAGTACAGCAGGCGCAGCGTATCCAGGGGCGGCAACGGCGCCGATGGAATCGCCAGGTTTGCATGGTTGATCACCGCGACTTTCCCCGTCGGCAGTTGCATGCGTTGGCCCAGGCACTCGGCGCCCAGGCGGGTGAGGGTGATCAAACGGGTCAACCCGGCGGCGACCTGGCGCTCTTCACGCAAGGTCAGCGGATCCGCCAGCACCACTGCCGCCTGTGGCATCGGGCTGGGCAAGCGCTCCAGCAGGTTCAACGGGAATGGCAACCGCTCACGCCGCCAGACGATGCGTTCCGGATCATGCACCGTGGCGGTCAAGGGCAGTGCCGGGTAGGCCTTGCGCAATTCGCGCAGGGCCAGGAACTCCCCCAGCCGTCCACCGCCCAGCTCGGCGTGGACCAGGTCCACGCTGTGCCAGTCGAACCCACCGATGGCCTGTTTGATTGCCTCGCTGTTGCCCGCCACCCCGGCCAACGGCGTCAGCACCGTCACCTCCAGTTGTTCCAGTGCCGTGCGGAAATGGTTCGCGTAGTCGGCGATGCCATTTTTCTCCGGTGGCAACGGGGCGAGCAGGGCGACGCGCATCAGAACGCCCCCCGGTACTTGGCGATGGTTTTCAGCACCTTGGCCGGCACTTCGAATTTGCGCCGGTTGATGATGATGCCGTCGACCTTGCCGAACGCGGTGTTGAGGATCGACAGCGCGTGCTCCACCACCGGCACCGTGCTCTTCTGCGCTTCCACCACCAGCCCGATCAGGTCGGCCCGACGCAGGTTGATAAACGCATCGCGGTTATCCAGCAGCGCCGAGGCGTCCAGCAGCACCACTTCACCTGGCGCCGCCGGTTCGGCGCCGCCCACACGCACGTTGATACCGTTTTCCTGCAGCAACTGACGCAGTTGTTCCACCACAAAGGTCACCCCTTCGCCGTGCCGTGCCGAGGTCAGCCCCAGGGTCAGGCCCTGCTCGGCGATGCGCTCCAACTGCAGCAACCCGTACAGCCGGTAGATGCTCGCATTGAATGCGTTGGTGCTTTGGGCGGTGCTGGTGTCCAGCTCGGGCAAGGTGGTCCACAGCGGGAGGCCGAACTTGCGTTCCGCCAGGCCGCCATCGTGGATGCGCTGGTCGAGCAGGTAGCACAGGTAGATCACCAGCAGGCCGACGACGAGGGCGAATGGGACCGCCAGCACCAGCATCACCAGGGTTTTGGGGAAGATACGGCCGGGGTTCAGGGTGGCCTCTTCGATCACCGCGATGTTGCTGATCTGGCTGTTATCCAGTTCGCGGTCAATGCGTGATTTTTCCAGGTTGTCCACATACAACGCGTAGTTGCGTTCGGCGGCGCCCAGCTCCCGGGCGAGGCGTGTCAGTTCCGGTTCGATCTCCAGGGCTTGCTTGCGCTGGGCTTCGAGGTTGGCCAGTTGTTTCTGTTGTTGTGTCAGTTGGGTACGCAGCGCGAGGTTGTTGCTCGACTCATCCAGCAGTACTCGCTGCAAGTGGATTTCCAGGGTATTGGGCGCGCGGTTTTCCGAGCTTTGCACGGTGTTGCTTTCACTCGCGACATGGGCCTGCATTGCGCGGATCGATGCATCCAGGGCTTTGACCGGCGGCGCGTTGTCCGTGTAGGTGCGCATCATGTCGGCCTTTTCCAGCAGCTTCTGGTTCAGCAGGCGGCGCAGGTCCTGCTGCTGGGGGTTCAGTGCGATCTGGCGCACCGTGGTGACTTCCTTGGGCTGGCTCTTGAGCTGGGTGCGGGTGCTCTGGATGGCGCTGTCGGAGGAGGCGATCAGGCGCGTGGTGTTGAACGTTTCGCCCCGCAGTACGTTGATGCGCTCGGACAAGTCCTCCAGGCGATCGGTGATGCTCGCCGCGCCGATCTGGTTCAGGTGCGTGAGGATCTGTTGCTTGTAGCTCTGGATCTCGGTGGCGCTGGTGGCGACCTGGCCTTCATAGAAGACGTACAGGCTCTTGCGCCCCAGGGCCTGGGTGCGTTCGTTGACATAGGTCTCGACCCAATCCTTGACCACCGCCTGGGCTATCTCCGGGTCGCCCCAGGTAAAAGTGATGTCCATCACCGTGGAACCGGCCGCGTGGCTTACCTCGAAGTTCTTTTCCAGGCCCGCCGCCAGGCGTTCCACCGGCGTGGTTTTTTCCACCACGCCGACAGTTTCCAGTACCACGCGGATGCCATCGAACACCGCGCCTATGCCACTCTTGACGTAGTACTTGGTGCGCTTCCAGAAGCCTTCCGGTGGCGGTGCGTTACTGATCACTTCCAGGTAGTGCTCGGCCACCGCCCGCACAATCGGGCGCCCGGTGAGCAGGCGCTCTTCGTCGACAATCGGGTCGCGCTGGGTGCTGGGCATCACCAGCGCCTGGCGATTGCTGATCTCGATGGGCAAGGTCGAATCACGCCCCGGCTTGACCAGCAGGCGCGCCGTGGATTCGTACTTGGCCGGCAGCAGGAAAGCCCCCAGCAGAATGATCACCAGCGCCGCAATGGCGGCCAGTTTGAACTCGTGGCGGAAGATGAAGAACAGGCGTAGCAGATCACGAAAAGAACGGATCTCGATCATGGGATGTCGCTCCTTTAATTGCTGCCGCCGCTGGTTCGCGTGTAGTTGTAGCCGACCCCGATGGACTTGGTGAACGGGATCAGTTGGTTCATGTAGGTGTCCACGCCCTGGATGCGCTCGCCGACGTTGGACTTGGGCACGAACACCACATCGCCGCGTTGCAGGCGCACCGGCTTGCGTCCGTTGGCGCCGGTCTTGAGGAGCTGGCTGAAGTCCAGGAAGTAAGCACGATAGGCGCCCTGGGCATCTTCGCGCAGCAGCGCGACCATGCTCGCGTTGCCCGCCGGGCTGACCCCGCCGGCGCCGACAATCGCCTGTTCCAGGGTGTTGGCCGTGGCGATCTGCACCGCCGTGGGGTTATTCACCGCGCCGCCGACGATCACCGAGTTGCTCGGCGCCTGGTTGATGTTCACCGTCACCCGGGGTTCGCGGTAGGTCGCCGCGAGCTCGTGGGTCAACTGGGTGGCCAGCTCCGATGGCTGGCGCCCGGCAACCTGGATCGGCCCCAGGAACGGGTAGTTGATCTTGCCGTCGGTCTGCACCGTGTACAGCGTCAGCTCGTAGATGGTGCTGACGTTGAACGCCGACAGCGTCGGCATCTCGCCGGCATCGCGGACGATGCGCAACTGGTCGCCGATACGGATGCGTTCCACCGCCGGTGGCAGCTGGGCCAGTTGGTCGAGGGCGCGCTTGCCGTCCTCGACGGTCTTGCTGTCCGGTGGCTCGATACGCGCCGGGGTGTTGCAGGCGGCCAGGGCCAGCATGGCCAGGGCGAGCACGCTTCGCTTCATCAAGGGGGACTTCCTGTGGGTCATGCTGCTCACCTCCAATAACCGGGAAACATGCTGATGCGCCGCTTGAGGGCGAGCGGCAGGCGGCGTTCAAGATGGCCCAGGCGGTAACCGAGCAGTTTGAACACGCTGCGCACCAGCACCTCGGGCACGCGGTGCAAGGCGCCGGCTTTGCGCAGCGCCGCGAGTTCGGCCAGCACATAGCGTTTGCCCTCGCCACCCGCGTCGCCAAAGGCCTGCTTGATCCACGGCTCGCGGCCGTAGAACACGCCAATGTCGAAGTAGCGGTGAAACTCGTCCATGAGTTTGTAATCGTGGGAGTGATGCACCAGCGCGGTGGCGGCGTAGCGCACCTTGTAGCCGTCGAGCAGCATGCGTGCGGCCACAAAGGCGTCTTCGCTGCCGATCACGTCGGCAGGGAAGCCACCGACGGCCTGCAACACACTGCGCCGGTATACCGAAAACGAGTCGGAGCTGAAGCAGGTCTTGATCCCAAGCTCCGGTGCATCGGCCAGGCTTTTGCTGCGGCTGTGTTCCGGGTAGTTGAAGTGCCGCGATTGCGCGCCCAGCACGCCCGCATCGGGATGGGGCAATTGCCGCCCGTAGGCGACGCCGTTGAGCGGGTCCTGCTGCAATTCATCGAGCAGGTTGGCAAAGGTCTCGGGGGTGGCGGGGATGGCGTCCTGGGTCATCACGATCAGTGCGTCGCCACCCACCTGTTCGCTGGCCCAGCGGCGGGTGCCGCCGTGGTTGAAGTCACGGGCGTCGATCACCTCGACCCGCGCGCCGAACGCTCGAAAGCGCGCCACGGTGTCATCGCTGGAGGCGCTGTCCACCACCAGCATCTCGTCAGGTTGCAGGGTTTGCATCTTCAGCGCGGGCAGCAGGCGTGCCAGGTGGCTGGAGGCGTTACGGGTGGGGATGATCAATGAAGTGCGCATGTCATTTTTTCGCCTCGGCAGGCGCGCGGCCGTAGATGTCGTCGAAGCGCACGATGTCGTCTTCGCCCAGGTACTCGCCGCTCTGCACTTCGATCATCACCAGGTCGATGATGCCGGGGTTGGTCAGCCGGTGTTTGTGCCCGGCGGGAATGTAGGTGGACTCGTTGGCGTTGATCAGGAATTCGCGGTCGCCATTGGTGATCTGTGCCGCGCCGCTGACCACCACCCAGTGTTCGCTGCGGTGGTGGTGCATCTGCAACGACAGCGAGGCCAGGGGCTTGACCACGATGCGCTTGATCTTGAAGCGACTGCTTTCCTCCAGCACGGTGTAGGTGCCCCACGGCCGGGTCACCGTGCGGTGCAGGCTGTACGCCGGATGATTCTGGCGCTTGAGCTCGGCGACGATGTAGCGCACATCCTGGCTGCGGTGGGCGTCGGCGATCAGCAGCGCGTCGGGGGTGTCGACGATGATCAGGTCGCGCACCCCAACGGCGCCCAACACGCGCTTGGGCGAGTCGATGTAGCAGTTGTGCACGTCATGCAAAATCGCTTCGCCATTGACCTGGTTGCCATGGGCATCGCTGGGGGTGAGCTGGCGCAGCGCTTCCCAGGACCCGATGTCGCTCCAGCCAATGTCACAGGGCACCACGGCCACTTGCCGGGACTTTTCCATCAAGGCCACGTCGATGGAAATATCCGGCGCACTGCCGAACGCATCCGCATCCAGTTCACGTTGGCGCGAGGTTATGTTCTGCAGGCTCTGGCTGTGCTCCAGCGCGGCGCGTGCGGCCTCCAGCACGTCAGGTGCATGGGTGGCGAGCTCATCCACCAGGGTGCTGGCCTTGAAGCAGAACATGCCGGCGTTCCACAGGTGCTTGCCGCCGTCCAGATAGGCCTGGGCGGTGGCCAGGTCGGGTTTCTCGACGAAGCGTTTGACCCGGTAGCCCTGGCTCAGCGCCTCGCCTTGCTCGATATAGCCAAAACCGGTTTCCGCGTGGTCGGGCTGGATGCCGAACGTCACCAGGTAGCCGGCTTCGGCCAGGTCGCGGGCCTGGGTCACGGCCTCGGCGAACGCCACTTCATTGAGGATCAGGTGGTCGGCGGGCATCACGAGCAACTGTGCGTCGCCGCCGAAATGCTCCTGCACATGCAGGGCCGCCACGGCGATGGCCGCCGCCGTGTTGCGCCCGAACGGTTCCAGCAGCAGGTCCAGGGGCAGGCGGGCGTTGTTCACTCCGCGGTAGTCATCGAGGGTACGAAACAACAGGTCGCGGTTGGTCACCGTGAGCACGCTTTCCACGCCGGGCAGTTTGGCCGCGCGCAGGAAGGTTTTTTGCAGCAGGCTCTGACCATCGCGCATGCGCATGAAGGGCTTGGGCATGTTCTGCCGCGACACCGGCCACAGTCGAGTGCCCGAACCACCGGAAACGATGCAGGGAATTAATCCGTTGAGGGTCTTCATCAATAGACTTCCTTGGTGGAAAGGACGGCCGGGACCGTCATGAAAACGATGTACAGGTCAAACCACACCGACCACTTGGAGATGTACTCCAAGTCGTACTCGACACGTTTCTGGATCTTGAACAGGGTGTCGGTCTCACCCCGGTAACCGTTGATCTGCGCCCAGCCGGTGATCCCCGGTTTCACGCGGTGGCGCGAGCTGTACTCGCTCACCGCCACTTCGAAGGGTATGCCGGCGGCCTTGGTCGCCGTGGCATGGGGGCGCGGGCCGACCATGGACATGTTGCCCAGCAGCACGTTGAACAACTGCGGCAGCTCGTCGATGCTGGTCTTGCGGATGATGCGCCCCACCCGGGTAATGCGCGGGTCTGCGCGGGTGGTCTGGCGTTCGGCGGTGAAGTCGCTCTGGTCGGTGTACATCGAGCGGAACTTGAACACGCGGATTTCGTTGTCGTTGTAGCCAAAGCGGTTCTGGCGAAACAGGATCGGCCCTTTGGAGTCGAGCTTGATCGCAATCGCCGTCGCCACCATCACAGGGGACAGCGCCACCAGGGCCAGGCTGGCCAGCAGCACATCCTCCAGGCGCTTGATCACCGGCGACCAGCCACGCAACGGCAATTGCGAGGTGTTGAACATCAGGATCCCGCCCACGTCGGTGATGCGGCTATGGCCGTAGCGCAGCGCGGCCATGTCGGGCACCAGCATCACGTTCACCGACATCTGCCGCAGGCGGTTGACCAACCCATGGATGCGCTGCTCGGCGGCCCAGGGCAGGCAGATCATCACTTGGTTGACCTGCTCGGCGCGGATGAGTTTTTCCAGCTCACGGGTGTTGCCCAGCAGGGGCAGGTTGCTCAATTCCTTGGGGATCCGCTCGGTGCGATCGTCGATAAAGCCGATCAGGCCGGAGCGGATATCACCGTTGCGTTGCAGGTGGTCGGCGACGTGCATGGCGGTGTCGGTAAAGCCCAGGATCACCGTACGTTGCAGGTATTTGCCCTTGCGCATCAGGCTGCGGTACAGGCGCAGCATCAGCAGGCGCTCAAGGCAGAACAACCCGAGGCTGGCGAAGTACCAGGCCACCAGGTTGCGCGGGGTCAATTGCGGGAAAAACTGCAGGATCTGGTACATGAACAACAGGATGCAAAACGCCGCCGACCATGCTTTCACCTTGGTTTTCAGGCGCAGTCGGTTGCTGAACAGTTCTTCGGAATAGATGCCCAGGGCCTGGAACAGAATGATCGTCAGGACCGCGAAAAATACCAGCAGGCCGAGGAAGTGCCCGCGCAGTTCAGGGTCCATCGGGTCGATGAACATCACCAGGATCAGCGGGGGCAAAATGGCACTCAGGCCATGTATGAACTTGACGAAAACAACAAAGAACTCAACAAAACCGGCGCGCGTTAAAAACAGGCTGTCGACGGACGACTTCTCTCGCATAAAACATCCCTCATTGCACGCCAGAGCTATTGTTTGGATGTTTGTTCAATAAAGCAGCGAACTGCTTTAGAGGGCACTTCCAACTACGGCTACTCTGGGTAATACGCAACTATCAATTCAAATGCAGCTATCCATTTGAAGGGAATTTGCGGGGGTAGTGACTACAGGAGTGTTCCCTTAATCAACTTGTCAATGAATTGACGATGGTGCGGAGGTGGCAGGGCAGACAGGTTTATCAGTGTTTTGTTCGGCATTTTATTGACATTCCTTGTCCGGGTACGCGGTGATTGGGTGTGTTTTTGAGTGTAGAAACAAATGCAGGATTTTTCCTGCATAAAGGAAAAACCTTTTTTCAAAGGCGGTAGGAAGGGGGGACAAAGAGGGGGTGGCAGGGCGCACGAAGTGCCCTGCCTGCGGGACTTTCGCCAGATCAGAAGTTGCCTTTCAAACTCACCGTAAAATTTCGCGGCTCGCCATAAAAGTTACCCCAGGAGGCTGTACCCACCGTGTTGTAGTAACTTTTATCGAACAGATTGTTGCCGTTGAGTGCGACGGTCCAAGTGTCGTCGATACGGTACGCCACACGGGCACTCCAGGTTGCGTAACCGGCCTGTTCGAGCTTGATGGTCTGCACGCGGAAATTGCTGCTCTGGGCGTTGACGCCGGTGCCCACGCTCCATTTCGACAGGGCGCCGTCGAGCTGGTAGTCGCCCCACATGCGCAGCATGTGTCGAGGTACGTAGGTGTTGGACGTGCCGCCTTCCAGGGCGGTATCGATGTTCTTCAGGGACTTGGTCTGGGTGTAGGTGTAGCCGCCGGATACCTGCAGGCGCTCGAGGACTTCACCGCTGATTTCCGCCTCCACGCCCTGGGCGCGCACCTTGCCGCTGTCGGTGTAGCAATAGCCGTCGGCGGAGGTCGGGCACTGGGCGATGTAATCGGATTCGGCCGCGTTTTTCTCGACGGCGCGGAACAGCGCCAGGGAGCTGTTCAGGCGCCCGTCGAACCATTCGCCCTTGATACCCAGCTCGTAGTTGTCACCGATCTTCGGCTTGAGCGCGGCGCCATCGAGCGTGGCATAGGAACTTTGCGGCTGGAAGATATCCGCGTAGCTGGCGTATACCGACAGGTGCTCATTGAGGTCGTAGATCAGTGCGGCAAACGGCGTCACTTCACCGGTTTCCCGGGTGCGGGCATCCTGCAAGGCCCACTCGCCCCAGGCCAGGTTGTTGGACTGGCGACGGTTCTCGTACCAGCTCACGCGGCTGCCTACGATAAACATCAGCGGCTCGGCCAGGCGCAGGCGCAAGGTGGTGTAGGCGCCGTACTGGGTCGCGGTTTCCTTCACCGTGCCGCCGCGATACATGTTCGGCCAGAAAGTGCTGTTGGCCGGCTCCGGGAAATGGTGGTCGGGTTGGTAGATGCCCTGGCGCCTGGGCAGGTTCTGGATCGCGTACACATCGTCCTGGGTACCACGGCTGCCATTGGCACCGAGGATCAGTTCGTGTTCCAGCCCGAAGGCTTCGAACTTGCCGTCCACATAGGCGTCGAGGCCGAAGTCCTTGTGGTCGTAGTCCATCAGCGCCGCATAGGAGTTGGCCGTAGGCGTCGGGTTGCCGTAGGCAATGGTGCCTTCGCTGGCGGCGTATTTGGTGTCTTGCAGGTTGCGGCTGTGCACGGCCGCAACCTTGAGTTTCCAGTCATCGTTGAAGGAGTGGGTGAGATCGGCGAAGAAGGTGGTGCGCCGGCTTTGCCAGTCGTTCCAGGATTGGCCCAGGCAGGTGGAGCGGCTGAGGTGGGCGCTTTTGCCGTCGGCATAGCGCGGCAGGCCGCCCCAGCACGGTGTGGCGTCGACGTCTTCATGGCTGGCGCCGAAGCCCAGGGTGGTGTCGGCGCTGAGATCGACATCCAGGGCGCCATAGAACGCGTGGTCCTGGCGCTTGGAAATGTCCATGTAGGAACCGCGATTCTGTTGGCTGATCGCCGCGCGGCCGCGCACCGTACCGCTGTCATTCAGCGGGCCGCCGGTGTCGACGTCGGCGCGGTAGTTGTCCCAGGTGCCGGCGGACAGCGACAGGCTGGTGGTGGGCTTGGCCTGGGGCCGCTTGCGCACGAAGTTCACCGCGCCGCTGGCGGTGCCGGCGCCCTTGAGCATGCCGGCCGCGCCCTTGAGCACTTCGACGCGGTCGTAGATCGCCATGTTCGCGCTGAAGCTGTCGGCCTGCACGTAGTCCTTGCCCATGTCCAGGGGCACGCCGTCGTACTGGTACTGGCCGAGCATCTTGAAACCACGGGAATAAAAATATTTGCCACCCATGGGCGATTCGTAGGTGGTGATCCCGGGCGTGCGTTCCATGACGTCATCGATGGTGGTGAGGTTCTGGTCATCCATCAATTGGCGGGTCATCACACTCACTGATTGCGGCGTTTCCCGCAGGCTGTGTTCGCCCTTGCCGATCGTCACCGCGCCCGTGGTGTAGGCCCCGGTGCCATCGGTGGTGGCGCCCAACCGCTCACCAGTGACTGTGGTGGCGCCCAGGTTCAGCGCGCCGCTGTCGGCCACTTGCGGCAACAGCAGCCAGGTACTGTTGCCCTGGCGCTGGGCTTGCAGGCCCTGGCCACGCAGCAACCGGTCGAGCGCCTGCTCGCGGTCCAGGCGACCACTCAGGCCCGGGCTGGTCTTGCCGGCGACGCTGGTGGCGTCGTACGACAGGCTGATGCCGGCCTGACGGGCGAACTGGTCCAGTGCCGTGGCCAGGGAACCGGCTGCAATGTTCCAGTCGCGGGCCTGGGTGTCGCTGGCCGGCGTTTCGGCCCATGCGAACGGCGGCGCGGCGGCGCAGCTCAGGCAGGCGCCGAGCAAGGCGGCGTGCACCGCGTGCTTGAGGGGGGAACGTGGGGAGGGGAACGCTTGCATGACCGCGGGATGCTCCTGAAGGAAGTGAACAGAACCGGCCTGTTGATCGGCCTTTCCTTACAGGTCGAGCGGCAATGAGAATTCACCTCATTTATTTTCGAGAATGTTAAACGCGGGCGCTGACGGTCACCCAGTAGCGGCTGCGGTAAGTGACATCGAGCTTGAGTGATTGCGCTACCAGGCCCAGCACTTGATCGGTGTCGTCCAACTGATAAGTGCCCGACACCCGCAACCCGGCCACCGCTTCGCTGCAGCGCAGCAGGCCGTTGCGGTAGCGGCCCAGTTCGGCGAGGAAAGCATCCAGGCGCATGTCCCGGGCGCTGATCACGCCTTCGCTCCAGGCCCAAGGGTCCAGGCCATTGGCGACCAGAGAACGAATGCCACTGCGGTCGAACAGCACCTGTTCGCCGGGGTTGATCACTTGGCGCGCGCCGGCGGCGTGGTTGTCGGCAAACACCGCCACCGTGCCCTGCTGCACGGCGAGCATGGTGCCTTGGGCGTCTTCGCGCACCAGGAAGCGCGTGCCGAGGGCGCGCAGGTAACCGTCACGGGTCTGTACCCAGAAGGGCCGCGTGTCGGCACCGGTATTGACCAGTATTTCACCCTGGCGCAACTGCACCAGGCGCCGCTCCTGAGTCAATACCGCGTCGAATGCGCTGGCGCTGTTCAGTTGGATGCGGCTGCCGTCGTTCAACGCCACCCAACGCCGTTCGCCGGTGGCAGTGCGGTAGTCGGCCATCAAGGCGGGCAGCGGGGTGTAGTCGCGGCCGAACCAGGTCAGGCCGGCCGTACCGGCCACCAGGCCGAGCAGCTTCAACCCTTCACGGCGGCTGATACGTCGACGCGCCCCGTGCAGGGCGTGGCGGCCGACCTGCGCGGGCAGGTGGCTGAACTCATCATTCATCGTCGCCACCCGTTGCCAGACCTGCTGGTGTTCGGCGCTGGTGTGCAGCCAGCGCTCGAACGCAGCGGTGCTCGCGTCGTCGGCGACGTTGAAGCGCAGCTTGATCATCCACTGGATGGCCTGGTCGACCAGGCGCGGGTCAGAGGTCGGCATAGCGCAACCGATAGCAGGCGTGCAGCGCCTTGGACAGGTCACGCTCCACCGTAGCCTTGGACACCCCGAGGCGCAGGGCGATCTGCGCACAGGTCAGGCCGTCCAGTTGCGCCAACAGGAATGCTTCACGCACCCGCGGCTTGAGCTGGTCGAGCAGGCGGTCGATGCGTTCCAGACTGTCGAGAATCAGCAGGCGGGTTTCTTCCGACGGCACGTCGGCCTGGGGGAAATGCGCAAGGCTTTCGAGGTAGGCGCGCTCCAGTTCGCGGCGCCGGTACTGGTCGATCATCAAGCTGCGGGCGATGCTGCTCAGGTACGCGCGCGGCTGCAGTACGGCCTGCTGTTTGCGTGCGTTGAGCAGGCGCACAAAGGTTTCCTGCGCCAGGTCGGCGGCACGTTCACGGCAACCGGTGCGCCGGCTCAACCAGCCGCGCAGCCAGGAGTGATGGGTGTGGTAAAGCTGGCCGATAGCGGCATGGTCCAGTGGGTGATCGCTCGACATGGGCATCCTGGCGCAGCAGTCTTAATTGATAATGTTTCGCATTCTAGACGCTGGTCGTGGCCATTCGCAATTGCCGATGAACAATGTATCCAGCACAATTTTTTGTTCGCCCCAGGCCCACGCACTAATCTGCAGGCTTTTCCCGGTGGACGGCTTGAGCATGATCGACTTTGCGACCCTGGCAGTTTTTTCAGGTGCTGTGCTGTTGTTGCTGTTATCCCCGGGGCCGAACATGGCCTTTGTGATCAGCCATGGCGTCACCCACGGCTGGCGCGGGGGAGTGGCCTCGGCCCTGGGCATCGGTGTCGCCGACATACTGCTGAGCGCATTGACCGCCAGCGGGGTAACGGCGTTGGTCGCCAGTTGGCCGCCATCCTTTGACGTGATCCGCTGTGCGGGTGTGGTCTACCTGCTGTGGCTGGTGTTCAAGACGCTGCAGAAAAAACCTGGGCCAGATACTGCCCACCTGCACCGTGTGCCCCTTGGCCGGGTGTTTCTACAGGCGATGCTCAACAGCCTGCTCAACCCCAAGGCGTTGCTGTTTTTTGTGGTGTTTTTGCCGCAGTTCGTACGGCCGCAGGCCGGCTCCATCGCCGTGCAGTTGATGCTGTTGGGGGGCGTGCTGACTTTGATCGCTGGGGTGTTTCACCTGCTGCTGGGCATATTCGGCGGGGTGCTGAGCCGCTTCTTCGCCAGGCGCCCAAGAGCCGCCTGGCTACAGAAATGGGGCTTGGCGACGGTGCTGAGCGTGTTGGCGGTGCGCCTGGCGGTGATGTCGCGCCCAGCCTGACCCCATGAGGTGAAGGGATTGTGCGGCGAGCAAGCGGTCTGTGGCCAAACGAGCTTGTTGTGGTGAGCGAGCTTGCTCGCGCTGGGCTGCGCAGCAGCCCCTCCAAAGCTTGGGGCCGCTTCGCGCCCCAGCGCGAGCAAGCTCGCTCACCACAGGTACAGGCTCAGCCCAGCCGTGCTGCTGCGCGCGCGACGATTTCACCGCGCGCCCTGCGCGATTCGGCGGTGCGTTTGTTGGCTTCTTCCCGCACATGCGCAGGCGCTGTGTCAGGGCGACCCGAATCGAACGGCGGTGCTGGCGCGTATTCGATCTGCAACTGCACCAGTTGCGCCGCCGCTTCGCTGTACAACTCCGCCGCCAGCACCAGGGCAAAGTCGATACCGGCGGTAATGCCACCCCCGGTGAACAGGTTGCCGTCACGCACCACGCGCTCCTGTACCGGGATGGCGCCGAGGGGGGCGAGCATGTCGTGGTAGGCCCAGTGCGTCGTCGCCTTGCGCCCGCGCAGCAACCCCGCCGCGCCGAGCACCAGCGAGCCGGTGCACACCGAGGTCACGTAGCACGCGGTCTGCGCCTGGGCCTTGAGGAAGTCCAGGGTCTGCGGGTCTTCCATCAATGGGCCCACGCCGGAACCACCGGGCACGCAGATCACATCCAGCGTCGGGCAGTCGGCATAGGTCATGGTCGGCGTGAACACCAGGCCCGTGCTCGAGGTGACCGGCGCCAGGTCCTTCCATATCAGGTGCAGTTTCACGTCCGGCAGCGAACCCAATACGTCGTAGGGGCCGGTCAGGTCCAGTTGCTGAATGCCGGGGAACAACAGAAAGCCGATCTGCAAGGTCATGAATGAAGCTCCGAGAAAGGGGTAGACGACCTCACTCTAGCGGCCTAGGCTTTGGCGAATACGCCATTGAACCCACGAATCACGCCAACCATGCCCAGAATTGTTCACGTACTCACTTTCGAGAATGCCCAGGTGCTCGACGTCACCGGGCCGCTGCAGGTGTTTGCATCGGCCAATGACCTGGCGCGCCAGCGTGGCGTGCCGTTGCCTTATGCGGTCACGGTGATCGCCGACCAGGCCGGACCGGTGATGACCTCCGCCGGCCTGGCGCTGGTGGCCGAGCCGTTGCCTGCGGTCGACCAGCCCTGCGACACCCTGGTGATCGCGGGCGGCTGGGGCGTGTACGGCGCCGCTGAAAAGCCTGCGCTGGTGGATTGGGTGCGCGAAAAAGCCCGGCACACTCGGCGCATGGCGTCGGTGTGTACCGGTGCGTTTTTGCTGGCGGCCAGTGGCTTGCTCGATGGTTGTCGCGTCGCCACCCACTGGACCCGTTGCGAAGAACTGGCGCGCAAGTTTCCGGCGTTGACCGTGGAGCCCAACCCGATCTTTATCCAGCAGGGCGCGGTGTGGACCTCCGCCGGTGTCACCGCCGGTATCGACCTGTGCCTGGCTCTGGTGGAAGAAGACCTGGGCCGCGCCGTGGCCCTGGAAGTGGCGCGGCACCTGGTGGTGTTCCTGAAGCGCCCCGGCGGCCAGTCGCAATTCAGCGTGACCCTGTCCCTGCAAAAGGGCGGCAGCCGTTTCACCGAGCTGCATGCCTGGATAGCCGAGCATCTGACCCTCGACCTGAGTATCCCGACCCTGGCCGCCCAGGCCGGCATGAGCGAGCGCAGCTTCGTGCGCCACTACCGCGCTGAAACCGGCCAGACGCCCGCGCGCGCCGTCGAACTGATCCGCGTCGAAAGCGCCCGTCGGCAACTGGCGGACAGCACGGCGTCGATCAAGCGCATCGCCGTGCAGTGTGGTTTCGGCTGCGAAGAAACCTTGCGCCGCAGCTTTATGCGGGCCTTGTCGGTGACGCCCCAGGCCTACCGCGAGCGGTTCTCGCCGGTGGCCTAGGCGAGCAATTCAAACAGGGCGTCGAGGGTGGCCCGCGGTGCTTCCTGGGGAATATTGTGGCCCACACCGGGCAACACCTCCCGCCGGTAAAAAGCGCTGAAATGCTCCACGTCGTCATCCTCTTGCGACGGCGGGCCCACGCCGTCATCGGCGCCGCACAGCGAAATACTCGGCACCGCAATCGCCGGTTGCCGCGCCAGGGCCTGCTCGATGGCTTCCAGCGCCGGATCGCCAGGCGCATACATGAAACGATGGCGATAGGAATGAATCACCACCTCGACAAAGTCCGGGTTATCGAATGACGGCGCCGTCTGCCCATACAGCCCTGGCCCGTCGGCCCAGGACGGCGACCACAGCGACCACAGCAACTCACAGAGTTCGCGGCGATTGGCCGTCAGCCCGTCCACACCGCGCTGGGTGTGAAAGTAGAACTGGTACCACAACCGATGTTCCGTCACCGGCGCCCGTGGCTGGCGCGACCTGGCAATGTCCTGGATGTTATAGCCATCGCCCGTTACCAGCCCGCGTACCCGTTCCGGCCACAGGGCCGCGACGATACACGCGGCACGCCCGCCCCAGTCATACCCGGCCAGGGTGGCGCGCGGGATCGACAGCGCATCCATGAAATCCAGCAGATCCTTGCCCAGCGCCGCCTGTTGGCCGGAGCGCATCACCTGCGCGTTGATAAACCGCGTAGGGCCATAACCGCGCAGGTACGGCACCAGCACCCGGTAGCCGCGTTCGGCCAGCACCGGCGCAATCTCGTCATAGCCGCGAGGGTCATAAGGGAAACCATGCAGCAGGATCACAGGCTCGCCGTCAATGGGACCGTGGGTTTCATACGCCACATCGAGCATGGAGGTGCGCACGTAGAGGAGTGGGGCGGTGATGGTCATGGTGGACTCCTGTCAGGTGTTGAAACTCTAGTCGAAAGACATGACGGGATGCCCTGCCTGTAAAGGCAGGGCGCCTCAGGGCTGCCAGGTCGTCTTCTCGCCACTGAGCTTGCGGTCCAGGAACGTCGCCGCGCTGATCAACGCCAGATGGCTCAACGCCTGGGGCGTATTGCCCAGGTGGCGGGCCTGGCTGTCGAACTCTTCGGCATACAGGCCCAGCGGGTTGGCGTAGCGCAGCAGTTGTTCGAATTCCAGGTGGGCCTTCTCCACTTGCCCGGCGCGGGCCAGGCATTCGACGTACCAGAACGAGCAGGCGGCGAATGCGCCTTCGGTGCCTTGCAAGCCGTCGATCGCGTTGTCGTCGTTGCGGTAGCGGTAGACCATGCCGTCGCGCACCAGGCTTTTCTGGATCGCCTGCAACGTGCTCAGCCAGCGCGGGTCGGTGGCGGCGACAAAACGCACCAGCGGCATCAGCAGCATCGAACCGTCCAGGGCGGTGCTGCCGATGTGCTGCACAAAATGCCCGTGTTCTTCGTTCCAGAAGTTGCTCCAGATATCGGCATAGATCGCCTGGCGGGTCTGGTCCCAACGTGCAAACGGCGCCGGCAACGAGCGCTTGGAGGCCAGGCGGATCGCACGGTCCAGGGCCACCCAGCACATCAGCCGCGAATGCAGGAAGTGATGCTGCTCGCCGCGCATTTCCCAGATGCCCACGTCTTTGCGGTTCCAGATTTCACACACCTGGTCAGCGACTTCCACCGTGTGTTTCCAGCCCTCGTGGGAGATGGCTTCGCCGTACTTGTTGACCAGGTACACCGCGTCCATCAACTCGCCATAAATATCCAGCTGGACCTGGTCGACCGCGCCATTGCCGATGCGCACCGGCTTGGCGCCGCCGTGGCCGCTGAGGTGCTCCAGCGTGGTTTCGGGCAGCTCCTGGCGGCCGTCGATGCCGTACAGGATATTGATCTTGGTCGGCTGGCCACAGCAGTCGCTGACCCGGCCCTTGAGCCAGCGCATATAGGCGTTGGCCTCGTCGACAAAGCCCAGGCGCATAAAGGCGTAGACGGTAAACGAGGCGTCGCGGATCCAGGTGTAGCGGTAGTCCCAGTTGCGTTCGCCCGCAGGCGTTTCCGGCAAGCCGAAGGTGGCGGCGGCGATGATTGCGCCGTGTTTGCGCGAGGTCAGCAGCTTGAGGGCCAGGGCCGAGCGGTTGACCATTTCGCGCCAGCGCCCGCGGTAGTTCGACTGCGCGATCCAGCCGCGCCAGAACTTCAAGGTGTGGGCCAGGGCCAGGTCGGTGCAGACACTCGCCACACGCTCATCGTCCTGGCCGCCGAGTACGAACTCGGCGCCTTCTTCCTGATCCAGGGTGAAGCGGGCCACGGCGGCGTTATCTTCGATCTGCAACGGATGGCTGCCGCACAGGCGCATGCCCGGCTGGCCATCGGCGTTGAAACAGATGCTGGCGTTATCCAGGCTCGCCTCGGTGGTGGCGCGCGCATAGTCATGGCGCACGGCGCAGCGCAGATGGAGGGTGGCCGTGCCGCTGACCACGCGTACGCGGCGAATCAGCAGGGGCAAGTCGTCGATTTCTTCGCTGATGACCAGCAGGTCGGTGATTTCCACCACGGCTTCATCGCTGAGCCAACGGGTTTGCAGCACATTGGTGTCGGGCAGGTAGATCTGTTCGCGGCGGGCGTTGGGCAGGTCCGGGGTGAGTTGGAACGTGCCGGCATCGGGGGTGTCCAGCAGTGAGCAGAAGATCGACGGGCTGTCGAACTCCGGCCAGCAGAAGAAATCGATGCTGCCTTTATCGTTCACCAGCGCCGCGCTGCGCATATCGCCGATGATGCCGTGGGCATCGATGGCGCTTTGTGGTTCGTTTTTCAAATCAACCATTGTCACGAAACTCCGGGTAAAGGCTCATGCCGCCATCAATGAAGAGGGTGCTGCCGACCACGTAATCCGAGGCGTCACTGGCCAGCCATACCACGGCGTTGGCCACGTCCTCCACATCGCCGACCCGGCCATAGGGGATCAACTTGAGCAGCTCCTGTTCCGCCGCGCCTTCGGTGGCGGCACGGTTGATCGCCGTACGAATCGCCCCCGGCGCAATGCCGTTGATACGGATGCGCTGTTCACTGACCTCCTGGGCGAGGGTGCGCATCAGCATCTCAACGCCGCCCTTGGACGCCGCGTAATTCACATGCCCGGCCCAGGGGATCAACTGGTGCACCGAGCTCATGTGGATGATTTTGCCGGCGGCGCGGGATACGCCTTCACGGATGCCCTGGCGCTTGAAGAGGCGTACCGCCGCCCGGGCACAGAGGAACTGGCCGGTGAGGTTGACGCCGATCACGGCGTTCCAGTCGTCGAGGGTCATGTCGACCACGGCGGCGTCCTTCTGCATGCCGGAGTTGGCCACCAGGATGTCCAGATGGCCGAACGCCTCGAGGGTCTTTGCGAACAGGCGTTCCACATCGGCTTCTTTCGACACGTCGGCGCCGATGGCAATCGCCCGGCCGCCCTCGGCGTTGATCTGCTCTGCCAACGCCTCGGCGGGCGCGGCCTGGCTGTTGTAATTGAGCACCACCGCAGCGCCGGCTTGCGCCAGGGCCCTGGCCGCACCGGCGCCGATACCGGAACTGGCGCCCGTTACCAGCGCCACTTGTTGCTCCAACGAGATATGCATTGCCCACCCGACCTTGAATTCGTGAGTTCAAGTAGCTGACTGACGGCGCATAACGGAAGTTCAGCCGTGTGAAATTAGCGACTACAACCATGGTGGAAAATGGAATAACAGAAGAATAAAAAATAACCATAAGATACTAAAAAACCGCTAAAAAGCGTTTGACAGGGTTTTTTGCCCCGTGTCTTATAAGCACACCTCAACCCGCTCCGCTGGTAGTTCGGAAGTCATGCGGAGTCACCTATAAGAGATGCCTATGTGTTCATCGGCAGCTATAGGGGAACTACCAGAGCAGGGAGCTACGACGTTGCCTAAGTTAGTTATTTTCGATTGCGACGGTGTACTCGTCCAAAGCGAAGAGATCACCCTGTCTGTATTGATCGGCATGCTTAATGCACACGTACAGGACGGCAAGACACTGGATAGTGCGTATTTCATTGAGCACTTTCGTGGAAGAAAGATTGCCGATTGTCTGCGCGAAGCAGAACAGTTAATGGGTATTTGTTTGACTCCTCAGTTTGAAGAGGACTTCCGAGTTCGAGCGCTGGAAGCATTGACGCTTAATGTGAAAGCGACTGATGGGGTACTTGACGTATTGGAAGTGCTGGGAATTCCCTATTGCGTAGCCTCGAGTGCGCCGCGCAATAAGATCGAACAGTGTTTACGCCTTGTGGGGTTGTTGCCTTATTTCGAAGGGCGAATATTCAGTTGTTATGAATTGGGGCGTTGGAAGCCTGATCCGCTGGTGTTTTTAACGGCGTGTGAAACTTACAACGTCGAACCCTGTGATGCGCTGGTGATTGAAGACAGTGTCACAGGGATTCAAGCCGCCGTGGCAGCCACTATAAAAGTCCTGGGTTTTGGTCCGTTGTCTCGACATCGAATATTGGCCGAAGCCGGCGCGTTACCTTTTGCCGATATGCGTGAGTTACCGACCCTCATTGATCACGTTACTCAAGGAGCAAGTGTTGTGGGCACACTGGGTTATATAGAGCGACTTAAACGTAATGATCCCTGTTCGGAAGTGTGGTGGGATTCGTCGCCCGTGGTGTACGCACCGTATAAACAGCATTTGTTGGACAAGTACCCGGCAGCCGCCGCCCATATCGAACAGTTGATGCCGCAGGATCTCTCCCAGCCCTGGGGCTTCAGCAGTGTGACCACCAACCCCCGGCTGGTGACGGCGACGATCCTCGACAAGAAAGAGTACTGGTCGTCGCGTTTTAATCTGGCCAGCCTGTCTCCCGGCGAATTGCGCAAGCAACTCTACAACGAAGTGATTGCAGAGGGCGCTTCGACGCTCAAGCCGCTGTGGGTGCAATCGGCCCAGGCCGACGGCTGGATATGCGCCCAAGTCGACCCGTCGGATGTGCGGTGCAGCGAACGCATGACCGCACGAGGCCTGGAGCTGCATCGCCTGGCCGCGAATGTGATGGTCAAAGTGCCGGGCAGCCTGGAGGGTTTCGCGACGATCGAACACCTGGTGGCCCAAGGCGTTTCGGTCAATATCACGTTCTGCTTCACCGTTTCGCAATTCCATGCCGGTATCCAGGCAATAGAGCGGGGCATCGCCTGCGCCCGCCGCAATGGCGTCGACACCGGCTGTTGCAAGTATGTGATCACCTTTATGATCGGGCGTTTTTCCTGCCAGCCCGAGTTCGCCTTGCAGGCCGCCGAGCGTGGCCTGGCGCTGGGCCCGGAGGACATGCGCTGGGCCGAGCTGATGATTTACCAGCAGATCCAGGCCCTGGTCGCGGCCTCGAAGGTGCCGGTCAAGACCCTGCTTTCCAGTATCAAGGTCGACGTTGACAAACGTGGCCACAAGCACTGCTGGCACCTGGAAAAGACCGGGCTGACCACCACGTGCTACACGCTGACGCCGGAGGTGGTGGAGTTTCTGATCGAGCGTGAAAGCCACGGCAAACCGGTGGCACCCGCCTGTGAACCCCAGCAGGCGCCGGCTGAGACGTTCGCCCGGCTCATCCGCATTCCGTACTTCTGCGAAGCCTATTTCATCGACAGCATCGAGCCCTACGACTTTGGCAATCATGAGGCGTTTATCAACGCCTGCAACGAAGCCAACAGTGCGCATCGGCGCCTGACCGACTACTGCGTGCGCCTGTGCCCGGTGACGAAGCCTTTCGCACGCTCGCTCAACGCCATCCTGGCCGCTGAATACGGGGTGCTGGCATGAACAAGATGGTCGGGTTGTGGGCGCACCCGCGTTCCCGTTCCACGGTGTTGGAGCGTGTGTTTATCGAGCGAGGGGATTTTGAGGTTTTCCACGAGCCGTTTGCCCATATGGCATTTTCCGCAGATTCAATGATTCCTTCGGATGAATGGGACCACAGTTTGCCCACCACGTATCAAGGTATAAAAGAGCAACTGCTCAAGGCCCGGGAAAGTACCAATGTCTTTCACAAAGACATGTGTTACCACTGCCTGGATGACTTGAAAGTTGACCGGGACTTCCTGGCGCAACAACACAATGTTTTTATTATTCGCGAGCCCGCCAGCAGCATTGTTTCCCATCACCGGGTACACCCCGATATGCCCGTGCAGGCCATCGGGCATAAAGCCTTGTACGAGATATTTTGTGTGGTCACCAAACTCATCGGAAAAGTGCCTTATGTGATTAATGCCGATGACCTCGCCGCCGAGCCGGAGCGTGTCATTCGTAAACTGTGTGACTACTTGCAGATTGAATTTTTGCCCCATGCCATGACATGGAAACGTGAATGTCCACGACAGTGGAAAACCTGGAGAAGTTGGCATGTGGCGGCGGAGAACAGTGAACGCATTGCTCTGCCGGATAAACCTGCTATCGATATGGATACTTTCGATCAGTCGCCAAAATTAAAAGCCTTTTACGAATACCACCGACCCTTCTACGCACGCATGAATGAATTTTGCCAATAAGGATTGTTGTATGAAAAAGTTGATTGTCACCGGTGCGGCCAATGGGATCGGCCGGGCTACTGTGGAAAAGGCTATCCAGGCAGGTTATTTCGTTATCGGTGCCGACAAGGATGCCGAAGGCCTGCGTGCGTTACAGCGCACTTACACGGCGGATGTATTGGAAACCCATGTCGCGGACTTTTCGGATAATGCGCTGATCAAGGGTTTTATCCCTGCGCTGTACGAGCGCCACGCAACTATTCATGCATTAATCAATAACGCCGGTATTTACCACGGCAAAAGCATCTACGCCTATTCCGATGCCGAAGTGGACGAAATCCTGACTGTGAACCTCAAGGCCTTGGTCTATCTCTCCAAAGACTTCGCCGAACGGGAGATGAAACACGAGGCGCCGCGCAGCATCGTCAATATCGCCTCGGTGGCGGGCGAAGTGGGCAGCTGTGATGCCTTGTACGGCGCCACCAAGGCGGCGGTGATCGGCCTGACCAAAGCCAATGCCTGGAATTTTGCGCCGTTCGTGCGGGTTAACGCAGTGTCGCCGGCGCTGATCCACGACACCGCCATCTACGACACCATCCCTGAATACCGCCGCGCCGAGTACGCGCGCCAGGAAATCCTCAAGGAACCGATCCTGCCCGGCGGCGTCGCCGAGGTCATTTTGCTGGTGATCAGCGATGCCATGCGGCATGTCACCGGCAAGGTCATTCCGGTAGACAACGGAGCCTACCCACGATGAGCCCGTCAGCCTCCAAGAAGAAACTGCTGCTGGTGGGCGCAGGCAACCTGTGCCTGCAGATCCTGAAGATTCTCGGGCCGAAAAATGCCTTTGAATTCGTGGTGCTGGGGCGCAATGAAGACGCGACCGTGCGGCTATGCAACCTGGTGGCCCTGTCGTGTGCGCAGTTGGGGCACTGCATCACGATCAAGCCGGTGATCGCCGACCTCACCGATATCGACCGGGTCACCCAGGTGCTGCGTGCAGAGGCGCCGGACCTGGTGGTGAACTGCGCGTCGTTGCAGTCGTGGCGTGTGATCACCGGGTTGCCCAGGCTCTCGTTCGAGCAACTCGACCAGGCGCAGTTCGGCCCCTGGCTGCCAATGCACCTGACGCTGATGCATCACTTGATGCAGGCGGTGAAAGCCTCCGGTATCGCGGCCAGGACGGTCAACGCGGCCTTTCCCGATGCGGTCAACCCGATCCTGGCCAGGGTCGGGCTGGCGCCGGATATTGGCGTGGGCAATGTCGCCAACCTGATCCCGGCGCTGCGATTTTCCATCGCGCGGCTGCTGGAGTGTGCGCCTGCCGATGTGCAGGTGTGCCTGTATGCCCAGCACTATTTCAGCCACTACGTGCCGCGCGGCGGCTTGCCCCCGCGTGCCAGTTACCGCTTGTTGCATGAGGTGCGCGACCGCCCGGCTGCGGCCTACCTGCCGGCCGAAGCGATTTTTTCCACGGTTAAATCCGAGTTCCGCCGCCTGGGCGGTATCGATGGGCAGTTCCTCACGGCGTGCTCGGCCGTCACCGTGATCGAAGGGTTGTTTTCGCCCACCCCGGTGCGGGTGCACGCGCCCGGCCCGCTGGGGTTGCCGGGCGGCTATCCGGTGTGGTTGCAGGAGGGGCAGATCAAGGTGCAGTTCAGCGCCGACTGCCCCCAGGACGAAGCGGTGCGTATCAACACCATCTGCCAGAGCCAGGATGGCATCGATGAAATTCATTGCGATGGCTCGGTCACCTATAACCCGCAATGCATGGCCGTGATGCAGGCGATGCTGGGGTACTCGAAGAAAACCATGTCCATCGAACAGTCCGCCGAGTTTGCCCACGAGCTGTCGAGCAAATACCTGTCTTTCAAACATTCAACCTGGTAGGTGTGTGATGAATCAAATGTCGCGGCACAAGCACAGCGAAGTCGCCAGTTACGCCACGCAATACTCGAAAAAATTCGTCGAACGCTGGGATGACTTGATCGATTGGGACAAAAGAAAGGCGGGGGAGAACGGGTTCTTTGAAAACCTGCTGAAGCAGCACGGCGTGAAGTCGGTGATCGACGTCTCCACGGGCAGTGGTTTTCATGCGGTCCAGCTTAAGCAGGCGGGGTTCGATGTCGTCGCCACGGACGGCAGCAGCACGATGTTGACCAAGGCCCGGGAGAATTTTCGGCAACGCGGGTTGGCGATCGAATCGCACTACCGGGATTGGCAGGCCCTCGATCCCGCCGAACTGGGGCGCTTCGATGCTGTGGTGTGCCTGGGCAGTTCGCTGTGCCATGTGTTTGCAGCCCATGAACGGCTGGAGGTGCTGGAGAAATTCAGGGCATTGCTCAATCCGGGCGGCTTGCTGATTGTGGATCAACGTAACTTCTTTGCCATTCGCGCAGGCAAGTTCAAATCCAGCGGTCATTACTATTACTGCGGCACGCAGGCATCCGTCGGCCTGGGGCAGGTGGATGAACACGTGTGTGAGTTCATCTACTCGTTCGATAACGCCGAGCAGTATCGGTTGCAGGTCTATCCGCTGTTGCCGGGCGAGTTGAAGGGGGAGGTGCTCAAGTCCGGATTTTGCGCCCATGAGAGTTACGGGGATTTCCAGCGTGACTACGACATGATGAATTGTGATTTTGTCATCCACACGGCACGCGCCGTTTAAGGAGTACCTGATGAGCACACTGGTACACAGTAGCGCGCGCCCGTTGGACAGCGTCGTGCTGGCGGTGGTGTTGACCGGGTTCGTGGCCAGTACCTACGGGTTTGGCGTCTACCTGTTCGCCAACCTGGTGGTGGACATGCGCCGCGACATCGGTTTCGACTACACCACGGTGGGCCTGATCACCGGCGGTGCGCAGATCGGCTTCCTGCTGTTTTCATCGGTCACCAGTTACATCAGTCGTTTTTTCGAAGGCTGGAAGATCAGCCTGGTGTCGACGCTGATGACCTCCCTGGCGCTGTTGGGGCTGAGTGTCAGCAACAGTATCTGGCTGTCCGGGGCGCTGTTGATTTTGCTCGGCGGCTGCTCGGCCTCGGTGTACATCCCGTTGGCGGAGATTGTCACCAAGGGTTTCAGCCCGGGTAATCGCTCGCGGGTCATGGGGCTGATTTCCAGCGGCACCAGCTACGGCGTGTTCATCAATGGCTTGCTGGTGTCGTTCCTTACCCTGCAGGGTGGCTGGCGCTCGATCTGGCTCACCGCGGGCCTGATCTCGGTGGCCCTGTGCGTGGTGGCCTGGTTTCTGCTGCGCAACCTGGTGGCGGACAAGGACGCCGGTTTTTCCGGGCCGCGTTCGACGGCGTTCGAGAGTCATGCACCTTGGTTGAGTCGCTCGCTGTACCTGACCTGGGCCATTGCGTTTTTGAATGGGATGGCGCTGTTGCCGTTCCAGACTTACCTGGCTCCGTTCCTGCGGGACGAGTTGGGGGTGTCGGTACAGGACGCCGGGTTTGTCTGGACCACCATTGGCGCGGTGGGCATGGCCTCGGGCTTTCTGGTGGGGTGGATCGCCGACAAGGTGGGCGTCAGGGCGTCGCTGGCCATGTGCTTTTTGAGTGCGGGGCTGGCCGCCACCCTGGTGTTCAGTTTCAACAGCATCCCGCTGTTCTACCTGGCGGCATTTTTGTTTGCGCTGGCGTTCTACCCCATCTTCGGGCTTGTCCCCAGCTACATCGGGCAAATCGTGCCGGTCAGCCGACTGACCCAGGCATTCGGCATTGCCAATGTGCTGATCGGCCTGGGGGGTGTGTGTGGTAACTTCCTGGGCGGTTTTTCCAAGGACCTGACCGGCTCGTTCGCGACCGTCTACTGGGTGGTTGCGCTGTTGCTGTTCGTGCAATGCGTGATGGTATTCCTGTTGGGTAAACCGCCTGTGGCGGTGACGGAGGGTGAGCGGCCATGAGTCATTTTGCGGAACGTCCAGAACGGAATCTGCATGCGTTTGCGTTCAGCCATCTCGTCGCGGAACGCTCGCGTATGGGGCAAAAGCCCTTGGTCATCTGGATGACGGGCATCTCGGCGGCCGGCAAGTCGACGATTGCCGATGCGCTGGACAGGGCCTTGCAGGCACAGGGGCGCTTGACCTGCATCATTGACGGCGACTCGGTGCGCGGCGGCCTGTGCCGCGACCTGGGTTTTACCGACAGCGACCGCGATGAAAATATCCGGCGGGTCGCCGAAGTGGCGCGCTTGATGCTGGACGCAGGGCTGGTGGTGATCGTGGCGCTGATCTCACCGTCGGCGGCCAGCCGGCATTACGCGCGCGCCATTGTCGGCAATGAGCATTTTGTCGAGGTACATGTGGATGCGCCGCTGGAAACGGCGGAGCAACGTGACCCTAAGGGCTTGTACAAAAAAGCCCGCCTGGGGTTGATCCAACACTTCACCGGGATTGATTCGGACTACGACGTGCCGATCTTTCCGGAAGTGCACGTGGACACCCAGGCGCTGTCTGTCGAACAGTCTGTCGCGACTATTCTCGATTGGATGGCCCGCAACGACGAGCGCACATAGCCGCTGGTCTTTGCGCCGCGGTGGCGGTGCCTGCACCTTCGGAAAACAAGGTAATCTGCGCCATCGCAGGCATACCGCGTTTTTTCAGGAGCAGGCATGACGCATTTCACCGGCACTGCAAAATCCATCCGCCTGATCGGCGGGGCCCAGGTGTTGGACTTCATCAATACCACCAACGGCCGCCGCCCTGGGTCGCCGCTCAAAGTCATGGAAGAGCGGCTTACCAGTTTTCAGTTTTTCTTTGAATGGGCGCTGCACGCCTCGTTGATCTCCGCCCAGGAGTTCGCTGAATACAAGGCCATGGTGTTTGAGTCGCCTATTTCCTACCAGCCGGATCTGGACGCCATCATTGCGTTCCGCGAATGCCTGTATGCCGTGTTTTACCCGTTGTCCTTGCGCCAGGCTGCGGCCGATGACGCCTTGCAGCAGATCAACCTGAATTTCCAGCAAGGCACCGCCTGGCGGGTGCTGCGCATGGTTGATGGGACACCGGCCTGGGCGTGGAAAACCTGCACCTCTGCTCAGGAACTGAGTGCAATGTTGATCGGGCGCCTGGCGATCGAGGCCACGCAGTTGCTGGTGTCCGGTGATCTTCGCGTGCTGAAGTGCTGCACGGCCACCGACTGTGATTGGCTATTCCTGGATATCTCCAAGAACAAACTGCGCAAATGGTGCCAGATGAGCGTGTGCGGCAGCCGGGAGAAATTGAGTCGCCTTAAACAGGCGCTTTAGTTTCCAGGCAGTGGCGCGGTCGACGGGTAGCAATTGCTCCACTTAATAGGAAGCATTACTATTCACGCCCCGCCTCCCCAGTGCTCCCGCGATGATCCCTCAGCCGCCCCGCAGAACAGGCTTTTTCGAGCACTACGAAGAGTTGATCGGCACCTGGACACGCCGCCTGAGAAACCGTCAGCAGGCCGAGGACCTGGCCCACGACACCTTTGTGAGAGTGCTGGAGACAACCGCCTCCCAGGTAGAGCAACCGCGCGCTTATCTGCATCAAACTGCGCGAAATATCGCCGTGGACGCCTACCGACGCGAAGACCGGCGGGAAGCCATGGCGTTGGAAGCCTTTGATCAGAGCCAGCCCCACGGCGGTGACCCGGAGCATTTCATGCACGCGATCCAGCTCGCGGACTCCATCGAGCGGGCATTGGCCGAGTTGCCGCTCAACTGCCGCAGGATCTTTATCTGGCAGAAGATCGAGGGCCTGACCCAGCAGGAGATCGCCGAGCGCCTCGGCTTGTCCAAGAACATGGTGGAAAAGTATATGATCCGCACCCTGCGGCATTTGCGTGACCGCCTGGATGCGATGGCCCCATGACACACGCTCGCTCTGAAACAGGACCTTCCATGATGGATAACCGTGCCCGCGACGAAGCCGCGCAATGGTTTGTACGCCTGCAAGACGCTGGGTTGGACGCCACCGAGCGCGAGCGTTTCGATGTGTGGCGCAATGAAAAGCCCGAGCACCAATATGAATTCGATGTGCTGCAAGGCCTGTGGGGCGCCGCCGACCTGGTGCCCAAGGCCCGCTTGCAGGCGTTGGGCGAGGCGCCGGCCGAGCATCCAAAACGTCGTGGCGTGTTGCGTTACGCCGTCGCCGCCAGTGTGGTCGCCGTGGCCTTGGGGCTCGGCTTGTTCAGCGGCCTTGATCATCCGAAGCCCTACCGGGCCGATTTCAGCACGCGCCTGGGTGAGCATCGCCAGGTGGCATTGCCCGACGGCTCGATGATGGATTTGAACAGCCGCAGTGTTGTCTCGGTGCACTACGAAAAAGGCCGCCGCAGTATTGAACTCAAGCAGGGCGAGGCCATGTTCAATGTCGAGCATGACAGCAGCCGTCCCTTTGTGGTCGCCGCCGGTGCAGGGCAGGTGACGGTCACCGGCACGCGCTTTGATGTGCGTCGCGATGATGACCAGACCCGTGTGGTGGTCGAGGCCGGTACGGTGAAGGTGCAAGGGCGCTCACCGAACGAGGGGGTGACGCTGACGGCGGGGCTGGGAACCCATATCAATGACCAAGGCTTGGTGGCAGCGTCCTACGCAGTGAATGCCGAGGAACTGACGGCCTGGCGCAGCGGGAAACTGGTGTTCAACAACGCATCCCTGGGTGAAGTCGCCCGTGAGGTGTCGCGTTATCGCGAGCGCCCGTTGCGCGTCAGCACACCCGCCGTTGGCAACCTGCGACTGACCAGTGTGTTCAAGGCCAATGACACCGATGCCTTGCTCAAGGCCTTGCCCCATATCCTGCCCGTGGCCCTGAGGACCCTGCCGGATGGCAGCCAGGAAATTATTTCACGCTGAGATTCAGGTTTTTTCCGAGTTCTTCGTCTTCTCCAGCAGCTGCAACTGGTTTGCATTAACAGCCGCATACTCTTGCGATTACAGGACTGGGGTCGACGTGAAAAAATGTGCCGTTCACAACAATAAAATCTCCCGCTGGGCGCCGCTTGCCCTTGCGCTTGCTGTCAGTGCCGCAGTGCCGGCGGCCTATGCTGGCGACGCTATCCATATCCAGGCCCAACCCCTGGGGAGCGCGCTGAGCCAACTGGGGCAGCAGACGTCCCTGCAAGTGTTTTTCAGCCCCGACCTGGTCGCCGGCAAGCAGGCCCCCGCAGTAGATGGCAACCTGTCGGCGGAACAGGCCCTGCGCCAATTGCTGCAAGGCAGTGGCCTGGACTATCAGATCGACGCCGGTTCCGTGACCCTGCGCCCGCTCGGCAGCGGCGCCGGTGACGCCGGTTCGCCCCTGGAACTGGGTGCCACCGACATCAGGGTGGTCGGCGACTGGCTTGGGGATGCCGATGCCGAAGTGGTGCAGAACCACCCGGGCGCGCGTACGGTGATTCGCCGCGAAGCCATGGTGGAGCAGGGCGCGATGAATGTCGGTGATGTGCTGCGTCGTATGCCTGGGGTCCAGGTGCAGGAATCCAACGGCACAGGTGGCAGCGATATTTCCCTCAATGTCGGCGTACGCGGGCTGACATCACGTCTGTCGCCACGCTCCACCGTGCTGATCGACGGGGTGCCGGCGGCATTCGCGCCCTATGGCCAGCCACAACTGTCGATGGCGCCGATTTCCGCCGGCAACCTGGACAGCATCGACGTGGTACGCGGCGCCGGTTCCGTGCGTTATGGGCCACAGAACGTCGGTGGCGTGATCAACTTCGTGACCCGCGCGATCCCCGAGAAATTCTCCGGTGAAGTCGGCACCACCCTGCAAACTTCCGCCCATGGTGGCTGGAAGCACATCGAGAGCGCTTTTATCGGCGGCACTGCCGACAACGGCATCGGCGCTGCGCTGTTGTACTCCGGAGTGAATGGCAACGGTTACCGCAACAGCAACAACGGCAACGACATCGACGACGTGATCTTCAAGACCCACTGGGCGCCGACCGACCAGGACGACTTCTCGCTGAACTTCCATTACTACGATGCCAGCGCCGACATGCCCGGCGGGCTGACCCAGAAACAGTTCGATGCCAACCCGTACCAGTCGGTGCGCGATTGGGACAATTTCAGCGGGCGCCGCAAGGACGTGTCCTTCAAGTACATCCGGCAAATCGACGACCGGACCCAGGCCGAAGTGCTGACTTATTATTCCGACAGTTTCCGCGGCAGTAACATCGCTAACCGCGACCTCGCGACCCTCGGGTCCTACCCGCGCACCTACTACACCTTCGGCGTCGAGCCGCGGGTATCCCATGTATTCGACGTGGGCCCCAGCACCCAGGAAGTCAGCGTCGGTTACCGCTACCTCAAGGAAGGCATGCATGAGCAGGCCACCAGTCTGAACCTGATCAACAACGTGCCGACGCCGGGTGGCCGCAGCGATGGTCACGTCTACCAGGATCGCACCGGTGGCACCGAGGCCAACGCCTTCTATGTGGACAACAAGATCGATATCGGCAAGTGGACCGTCACCCCGGGCATCCGTTTTGAAGACATCCGCACCGAATGGCACGACCGTCCGGTCATCCCCCTTACGGGGCCCCGCACCCAGGAAAAACGCCGCGAGGTCCATAGCCAGGAACCGCTGCCGGCCCTGAGCGTGATGTACCACCTTTCCGATGCGTGGAAATTGTTCGCCAACTACGAAACCTCCTTCGGCAGCCTGCAGTACTTCCAACTCGGACAAGGCGGCAGCGGCGACCAGACCGCCAGCGGCCTGAACCCGGAAAAAGCCAAGACCTATGAGGTCGGTACGCGCTACAGCGACAGTGTGTGGGGCGGGGAACTCACGTATTTCTACATCGACTTCTCGGATGAGCTGCAATACGTCAGCAATGCCGTGGGCTGGACCAACCTTGGCGCCACCAAGCACACCGGCATCGAAGCGTCGGCCCACTATGACTTGTCGAACCTGGACCCTCGCCTGGACGGCCTGACCGCCAACGCCGGCTTCACCTACACCAAGGCTACCGCCGAAGGTGACGTACCGTTCAAAGGACGCGACCTGCCACTGTATTCCCGGGAAGTGGCAACCCTGGGCCTGCGCTACGACGTCAACCACTGGACCCACAACCTGGATGTGTACGCCCAGTCCGGACAGCGTGCACCGGGTACCACCAGCACCTACATTACCCAGGGCAGCGCCGATGGGCAGTACGGTGATATCCCGGGCTATGTCTCGGTCAACGTGCGCAGTGGCTACGACTTTGGCGAACAACTGTCGAACCTGAAGCTGGGGGTGGGGGTGAAAAACGTCTTTGACCAGCAGCACTACACCCGCTCCAGCGACAACAATGCCGGGCTGTACCTGGGCGAGCCGCGTACGTTTTTTGTACAGGCCAGCGTCGGGTTCTGACCTTTATCGGTTTGGAAAAGTCGCAGTCTTGCAAGAGGCTGCGATCGTTTGTCCTGTTTCTTACATCCTCGCAGTGCATATTGCGGCTGGTTCAGGAACCGTTTCCGACAGAAGTGCCACACATGGGAAAGCTAAAGGGCTTCGACGTTGCGTTGGAGCGGCAAGCTGAAGATCGCGCCCACTGTAATGGAGAAAACTATGTCGGTATTGGTGTCCGATACACAGGCCTCGACCTCATCAACCTCTGACCTTTTGCAGGCCACTTCCAGGCCTGAGGTCAAAGCCCCTCGGCCAGCGACTGCCCCCAACGGCCAAGCGGCTGCAAACGTCAGCTTCCTGCCTCGGGAAAACCAGAGGGGGCCCGTGTTCGGCGCGCCCTCTTCGCAGGCCCCCCGTCAGAGTGCTGCTGACAACGTGATGCGTCACTCCAGCGAGCCGGCCAGGCAGGGCCTGATGGATACGGTCAGACACTGGGTGAGCCCTTGGTTTGCCTGGCATCGCCCACAACCAGGTCCTGGCTACTGCAATCCGCCGCCACGCCCCGATCCTACCGTGGGTAAGCCGTATCCGCCCGCGCCGGGCTGGCCTGATCCGACGTACTCGCTGAAAAGCAATGACGAGTTGGCGCAACAGTTACGTGACAATTTCAATGCCTTCAGGGACCGCAGCAACCCTGGGTATGTCAGCGTTGACAGTATCTATGGGATGGCGAAAAAAACCTGGTCTCCCAATCCGGTCACGAACGCGAACATTCGCCTGGCCAACGAGTTGCTGCGACGTCCGGAACTGATGAGCGCCCTGGACCGGCACTCCTCCACCGGTGCATTGGATGGCCTGATCGACCGGCAAAATGTGAACATCGTGGTCAAGGGGGAAAACTACTTCAAGTACAAGACCGACAAGGAAATGGCCGGTGAAATGCTTGAGCATTTCGACGAGTTGAAACGTAATCCCTGGGACCGGGAGTTGAGCTTCAACCACCTGAGGAGCCTGGCGGCCCAGGAGCAGACAGGCGATTCGCCCATGGATCATCTGATCCAGCTGTCCCAGGAGATACTCAAGCGCAGTGACGTGTTGAGGAAAATGGACAATCTCGCCGGTCGTGATAATGACGGCCGGATCAGCTGGCAAGCGCTTTACCTGCTTTCCCGCTGACCGTCCGCCAGGCGCCGCCGCTGAATGACGGTGCCTGGCTCAATTTTGTCAGGAACTGTTTACGCCGACTGACCAAGTCGTTCATAGGCACCGGCCTTGATCAAACCGGTCGGCTTTCAGATTCCGTGTAGAGAGCTAGCAAATGACGTCAAGCTCGTTTCACCCGCCCCAGCCCAGCTGTCATGAGCTCTTTCGCAATACGGATGATGGCGATCCGACTGTGCCCACGGGTGCCATCGTTGCGCAAGAGCCCCCGGCCCTGGCCGATGTGCATGCTGTCGAAGCCAGGCGCATGAGGGCTTTCGCCGGTCAGTGCCAATTCCAGGCGCCGGTCGAGGAAGACTTTTCCCGGGGCATGCTCGCGACCGGGCAGATGGCGAGTGACGACGCCAAGCCCCCCAAGTATTCCAGGCTGATCAATAGCCTGACGACCTGGTTGCGTCGGTAAGGGTGGGAATCACCGTACCTTCTGGTCGTTGTTTACATGCTGTCATTGGTATTCATCGGTTGTCCGGAACTGTTGTGTTTGTCCAACCACACATGGGGTGCTTGCCGGTGGAATCCATTCGCTGATTCCGTCTGGGGGTGGTGATCACCGGGCAGGTATGTATCGGAAACGCGTTGGAGAAAACCCATGACGATCGAGGGTGCACCCCCTCATGGTCTGCCCTTGGCACTGGATGAGCCGGCTTTACGGTCTACAGTGCCAGCGCCGCTCACGCCCTCTGAAAACCTGACAGGGGGCTGTTCCTGCGCGCCTCGACGGCGTGTCGCGGGTGCCTCTGGTGCTGCGCGGAACAATGTCGGTGCTGCGCCAGCGAGCGCTGCAGAACCTGCCCGCTGCTACGCGCGTGAACCTCGCCCAGCCCGGCGTAACGTCCACCGACAGCCAACTGGCGTTGGCCCTGGAAAAAGATTTTGGCAGGCTGTACCCCTTCCTGAACGACGGGGGTTTGACCTGCTCGTCATTGCAGCGTGTTGCAGACGAACGTATGGGGAAAAGCGAGGAGTTGGACCGGACGATTCAAGTGGTCAGCGAGATTCTCAAGCGCCCGCGGTTGAGCGATGCAATTTTGAGCCGCGACGGCGATATCACCCCGGACAGTCTCAGGGCGGCAGCCCAAACGCTACAGGGGAACAGCTCGCCAAGTGTGTTCAGCCAGGACCCGTTCCATGCCCAGGGCAATACCCAGGTGGTGCTGGCCCTGCAGGGCCAGTTCGAACAATTGAGGGATAAATCGCAGGATCGGACGTTCTTCTTTGAACAACACCAGTACGTTGAAATCGCCACGCTCAAGGCCGTCATGCAGGACCCGCATGCCGTTGATCAAGAGGGTGCGCCTGTGCTGGATCCTTCCTCCGGCATGCCCCGGCCCAGGTACAGCGAGCTCTGTGTCTACACGACGAAGAACATTCTTGAGCGGCCAGGTCTGCTGCCTTCGCTGATACGTGCGAACGGCACACGATTGTTTGGTCCGCCGCAAAAAGACGGCTGGCTCAGTAACAAAAGCCTCGAGCGTTGGCTGGAACAGGACAAGGCCCGCAAAGCGCGCTGATGTGCGGGGGTCATACCTTGAGGATCTTGCCGCTCAGGGACACACCGGCGAGCAGCACTGCGATCAGCACAAAGGCACTGCTCAGGCTGCTGCCATGGGCAATGAAGCCAATCACTGCGGGGCCGGCAAGAATCCCGGCATACCCCAAGGTCGTGATGGCAGGCACGGCAATATGTTCCGGCATCACCGTTTGCTTGCCGACGGCGGTGTACAGCACCGGTACGATATTCGAACAACCGGCACCTACCAGCGCATACCCCAGCAATGCGGTTTCCCAGGCTGGCAATAACGTTGCCAGCAACATGCCAGCAGTGGCCAGTGCACCACCGATCACAATCACACGGGTCGCGCCCAGGCGCCGCACGATGGCATCGCCGGTCAGGCGCCCGGCAGTCATGGTCAGGGCGAAGGCTGCGTAACCCAGGCCGGCGTAAGCTTCGTCCAGACCGCGTTCGGCACTGAGGAACACGGCGCTCCAATCCAGTACGGCGCCTTCTGCCAAAAACACGATAAAGCACAGACAGCCGATGAACAGTACTACGCCGTGGGGGATCGCAAATGCCGGACCCGAACTTTCACTGCCATAGGGCAACAAATGGGGCCCGGCCTTGAGCAGCGCCAGTGCCATGATGACGATCACCACCAGGGTCGCCTGCAGAGGTGACAGACCCAACCCCAGCAGCCCGGCAACCCCGGCCGCGCCGACGATCCCTCCCAGGCTGAACAAGCCGTGGAAGCCCGACATCATGGTTTTGCCACTGGCACGCTCAACAATCACCGCTTGCAGGTTCACCGTGGAGTCCACCGTGCCAAGGCCCGCGCCAAACAGGAACAATCCGGCGATGAGTAACGGAATCGAGCTGACCGTGGCCAGCATGGGCAAGGCCAGGCAGATCATGATCGTGCCGGCGCTCAGCACGCGTCGGCAGCCATAACGAGACGCCAGCGCACCGGCGGCCGGCATGGCGATGATAGACCCCACCCCCAGGCACAACAGCAGCAGGCCCAGAGTGCCTTCACTCAGTTCGGCGCGCGCTTTGGCGTATGGCACCAACGGCGCCCAGGCAGCAATGCCGAAGCCGGCGATGAAAAATGCGATACGGGTCGACATTTGTTCCAGCCGCCCGGGAACCACGGGTGCTGAGGTGGGGATGGCAGTCATGAAAAAATCCTTGGTTTTGCGTTCAGCGAACGATGTCCGGCGCGACATCCTTGCACATCAGGCCTTGGGGGGCGAGCCGGGTTCCCCCCCGAGATCAGCGGCGATGAGTTTTTTTGCAATTCTGGAACGCCATGGGCGTTGGCAACCACACACGGAGTGTCTTTGCGGAAGGCGTTCTGGAAGGTGTGTAATCCCTGTGGGAGCTGGTGAACCCCCGGGTTTTCACGGTGGATTACCACCTTCCAGGCCGCCTCCCACACACCCTGCATTGTGTAATACGCTGCTGGTCCAACCCTGTAGGCAACCGAGCGGACGCACCGATGAAGATTGCAAGGCAAGTGGCGCCATGACCCAGTTCTATGACGCACGTGGCAACATTTACGGGGTCGCCAGCCCGGCGTTCCTACGACAGCGGGGTATCGAGGTGCCCGACAGCGCGGCGCAGGCCGCGAGGACTCGCGAGGCTTGGGCTGCATCGGCCATAAGGTCTGAATGCGAGTGGGGCTCGACGCCGCGCCCGGCCAATGCCAAGGCCCACCGCTGCGATGGCTTGCTGGTGGGCCCGTTCCAGGCCGAGCCGCCGTTTGACCTGTTGATCGTGAACACCGACGGCTCCCTGGCCGAGCGCAGTGGCAATGGGTTGACGATTTTTGCCCAGGCGCTTACTGACCAGGGCTTGATGACCGAGGCCTGTGATTTGCGCGTGCATCATGACCAGCCTGACGGGGTGTCGCCGTTGGTGACTCGGGTCGAACCTGCCGTCTATGAGCACCGCTCTGGATTCTGGCTGGCATTGGGGTTGCCCGGGTTCGGGCCGTCGGCCGTGGGTGCTCAGGGGGTTGAGCAGGTGTTCCAAGGCGACATTGAACTGAGCCATGTGAAGGCGTTGGCGGCAATCAACCCACAGTGGGCGCACAGTCAGTTTGTGCGTGTGGGCAATCCTCATTGTGTGACCCTGGTCGAACACATGTCAGCCTTGCCGGACAATCTGCAGATGCAACAGCCAGCGCTGTTCGAACCGTTGCAGGCGATTGCCTTCGCCCCCCCGGCAGGAAGCGGCGAGCCATGCTTGGCCGGAGTCAATTTGCAATGGGTCGCCAGGCAATCCGGCAACCGGGTGGTTGCCCGGGTGTTCGAGCGGGGAGAGGGCCCCACGGCGTCCTCCGGCACCAGCGCCAGTGCCGTGGCCTGTGCGGCGTGGCGAGCGGGTTGGGTTGAGGGAGGTGAAGTCGCGGTGGTGATGCCGGGTGGCACTGCGCCGGTACGTTTGCACACCCAGGTCGATACGCTGCTGAGCGTCAGTCTGTTCGGGACTGCACGGCCTCGGACATGAAGTCTTTTGAGCAGTTGACGCCCTGAGTGGGTGTCAGCTGTTTCGCTATTAATTAATTGATCAGATAAAAGTTGGTGTAGGGCATTTCTTATGTTTGAGAAGTGGCTCATTGGCTTGATTTATTATTTTGTAAAAGACACTTCAATCTCAGTCGTACGAAACTTCTTTTTTATTTTTTGGGGGCCGATTTTTTCCTGGAAACGCTAAGCTTCAAGGCGTTCAGGCGCTTTTCCTCGGCAACTTATTTCATGTTTGGCGGGGGAGGTATCTCAGTCCGGTAATAACTATCGATATTGGCGGGTAACAACGGATGGTTAACGCGTTTGTTTCGTCACGTTTCAAATTAATCCTTCCAGGCATAAAGACTGACTTTCAAGTACTGGCGTTCAACGGTCAGGAGGTGCTTGATCAGCCGTTTTTCATCCAGGTGCAGGTGGTCAGCGAAAACCCTTCACTGGACCTGGAGTCACTGCTCCACCAGCCTGCCTACCTGGTTTTTGGCGATGCCAATGAAGGCCTGCACGGGCAGGTTTACGCGATTGGCCGCGATGATCCCGGGCGGCGGCTCACCCGTTATCACCTGACGTTGGCGCCGCATCTCGCCTACCTTGCCCATCGACGCGACCAGCGGATTTTCCAGCAGCGCAGTGTTCCGCAGATCATCGCGGCAGTCCTCGAACACCACGGCATCCTGGCCGACCGCTATGCCTTTGAGTTGGGGCCGGTGGTCTACCCGCCGCGGACGTTCTGCGTGCAATACGCGGAAACCGACTTGCATTTCATCCAGCGGCTGTGTGAAGAGGAGGGCATTCACTACCACTTCCGTCACAGCGAGCACCAGCATGTGCTGGTGTTTGGCGACGACCAGACCGTATTTCACCGCCTGCCTGCGCAGCGTTATTCGCCTGCCGGCGGGCCGCAGGCCGAGACGCGGGTTATCCAGCGTTTCGACGTACGCCTGGCGACCCGCAGCCAGCAAACGGTGCGTCGTGATCATGACTTCGAGCATCCGTCCTTATGTCTGCAAGACACCGCGGGTTCTGCCTCAGCGCAACCCCTTGAGGACTACCGCTACCCGGCGGGGTTTACCGGCCATGCACGGGGGGCTCGCCTGGCGCGCAGGGGGTTGGAGCGCCTTCAGATCGGCCGATACCGGGCATTGGGCAAGAGCGACCAAGCGGTGCTGCGCAGTGGGCATTTTCTTGAGCTGCGCGACCATCCGGATCCGGCCTGCAATGATTTATGGTTGATCACTTCGGTCCGTCACGAGGGTTATCAACCGCAGGTGCTGGAGGATGGGACAGGTGAGGTGGATGCATTCCAGGGGTATCGCAACCGTTTCACCGCGACACCCTGGAGTGCGCCGTATCGACCCCCTCTCAAGCACCCCAAGCCGACCATCCACGGCACCCAGACCGCCACGGTGACCGGGCCTGCCGGCGAGGAGGTGCATTGCGATGCATACGGCCGGGTAAAAGTACGGTTTCACTGGGACCGACTGGACAAGAGCGATGACACAAGCAGTTGTTGGGTGCGGGTGGCATCGGGTTGGGCCGGAGACGGGTTTGGCGCAACGATGATCCCGCGGGTGGGTATGGAAGTGCTGGTGACATTCCTGGAGGGCGACCCGGACCAACCATTGATCAACGGTTGCCTGGCCAATGCGTTGCACATGCCGACCTATTCCTTGCCGCAACACAAGACCCGCAGCGTCTTGCGCAGTCGCAGCACCCCGGGCGGAGGCGGCGGCAACGAATTGCACCTGGAAGACCGCCGTGGCAAGGAGCTCATCTACCTTCGTGCCCAGCGGGACCTGGAGCAGCAGGTGGGGCATGACAGTCGCCTGGAAGTGGCCGGTGAGCGGCGTGAAATCATTCGAGGGTTAAGTACGGCGCACCTGGAAAGCGAGGAGCATCGTCACGTCACCGGTGACCGCAAGGTTGTGCTCAAGGCCAGCGATCATCTGGACGTGCAGGGCGACAGCCGGACCTATGTCGGGCAAACCCTGGTGATTGAAGCCGGGCAACAGGTGCATCTCAAGGCCGGCGCCAGCCTGGTGATCGACGCGGGCGTACAACTGAGTTTCAAGGCCGGCGGAGAGCACCTGGTGATCCAGGCAGGCGGCATTTTCAGCAGTCGGCCCATCACCCTCGGTGGAACCCCGTCCGCGACCGGGTCTGCGAACGCCCTGTTGGTTGCGCAGAGCCCGAAAATCTCCGCCACACAGGGCGCCATCATGCACTTGGCCAGGCAACTGGATGCGGACTTCTGCCCGCTATGCGAGGACTGCCGCGAAGGCCTCTGCACTGTCGGCGGGAGGGCAGCCTGATGGAAAACCTTCCAAGCCGATGGATGAGCCAACAGCAACAGGCGGGGCACAGGCTGTGCCTGATGCTTGAGGGGAATAACGCAGCGTGCCAGCCAATGTTGGCGGCACGCGGTTTTCCGGCGTACTGCCACCTCTACGCACAAACCCCACTGGCGGAAATGGCCACGGCTGGCCCCGTGATCCTGTTGCTGGATCAGGTAGGGGAGCCCGCGTTGCTCGATCTTCTGCAAGAACCAGAGATGAATTGGGGC
The DNA here is from genome assembly GCF_052112325.1 of Pseudomonas sp. Yb2C2. NCBI lineage: Bacteria > Pseudomonadati > Pseudomonadota > Gammaproteobacteria > Pseudomonadales > Pseudomonadaceae > Pseudomonas > Pseudomonas sp. Yb2C2. The sequence goes on from NZ_JAVAJK010000031.1 coordinate 53,404, forward strand.
TGGCTGGGCAGCTTGCCAGACGCGGACCTGACGGACATGTCCCGGCATTGGCGCGACCGGCTGCTGGTCGGACCGGAGAATAACCGGACGCTGTACCGCCTTCACGACAATCGTACGTTGGCGCGCGCACTGAACCATCTGGGCCTTGAACACTGGCCAGCATTCCTCGGCCCACTGATCAGTGTGTGCTACTGGCATGAAGGCAGTTGGCACTGTGGTGACAACCCTGCCCCCGGTGACTATCCGGTGCCCGAGCCAGCTCCTTGGCTGAACACGCCCAACCCGAATGCCAGCGCCATCCTGCACGCCAATATCCTGCGTTACCTGCTGGCTGAACACAGTGAAGATCTGGCGGCATTGGTTGAATTCCAAGACCCCAGGGTCTGGCTGACCCAAGTGTTGGAACAGGCTCGCAGTTGGCGATGGAGCCAGCCGGAACAGCTGGAGTTTCTGGTCGTGCGACGGCTGGAAGAGGCCACTCGCAGCAGTGGGATTCGTTGGCAGCCGACGGTTGGAGAAACACCGCAGGATCACTTTGAACGAGTTAAGCAGCAGTGGCTCATGTTGGAGAACAAGGATGAGTAAGCGTGTATGGGGCGTGCTGCTTGCGCTGGCGATGGCGGGACTTTCGGGATGTGCGATGAAGCCGGTTGATCGCTTTACGTTGGAGGTGGATTTACCGGCGGAGTTTAAACTTAAAACTGCCGCCAACTATGGGCCTGCAACAGGTGAGACCTGCACCTTGCCAAGGCGCCGAGGCAAGAGGCCGGAGCGGAAGGTGTTTTTTACCGAGTACAAGCCGGTGGCGAGTCGTGCGAGTTATGAGTTGCCTCTGAGTGAGACGGTACAGGGGGGTCCGTTGGTGCTGCGAAGTGTGGATTTTGATCTTTATGCGAAGTGGGGCAAGCGGGATTCGGACGTTGGGGGGGATATAGGGGGGATTTCCATTCGCGATCTTCTGGAGGGGGATCGGCCAGGAATGCCGGAGTCGGGAGTTAAGGAGCTGTCTTGGCAGTGTCAGTGGTTGTTTCGGACTGCAGGGCGGAAGCACGTAATCATAAAGGTCCTTAAATGTGGATATTTGAGTGACAGTGGGGCGCTATCTAACGCTGGTACGAGAGGTGGTTTGCTGCGAGATGAACTGGGAGGACAAAAGGTACTGATAAAAGTAGGACTCAATCCCGAAGAGCGACCTTACATGGGCGATAACTGGATTCGTTTTCCTGGTGGGTGGAAGCGTTGTCTAGGGACGGATTTTGATGATCTTTATGCGTTCTGTAACGGGAATACTACCGACTTCAAGCCCATCACAATGCCCGATGGGCGTATATGCGACATCTATCCAACTTGTACTGAATAAGGATATCCAGGCATGACGATGGAAGAATGGAAGCACCCTTTTTTTGATGAAAGTATGCCTGCTTGCGCATTGCATGGAGGTTGGCTGAGTTTTTGTCTGGTGGATGAATCAGGTGATGGGAAAGCCTATGGAGGGCTTAGATATGAGGTTGTTGACAGCGCAGGGCAGCGGTACAAAGGCCATTTGAATGGAGAAGGGTTTGCACGGTTGGAGGGGCAGTGTCGCGGTCCTGTCGTGCTGGTTTTAGATGCTCCATATGAGGCGGGGAGGGGCTACTATTCAACATTGCAGCAGCGAGACAGCTATCCATTACCGATCACCGATCTTCAAGTGCGAGCTGAACAAACCCGTTTTTCAAGCGTCGATGGTCGGCGAACTGAAAGCAATCCAGGACGACAGAGCTCAGATCGGTTTTACCAAGTTGAAGTAAGCGATCTGGTTCGCCATATCGCCCATCTTCCCCCCGTGGAAAAAACACCCCACCGC